>REEN01000055.1 GCA_007695015.1 Marinilabiliales bacterium | reverse complement strand
ATGAAGGCATTATCAATTATCAGGTGCATTCCTGGCATAGCGCTGGCTGCATGCATTATGGCGTTTACCCTGATGCCGGCTGAAACTAACGGACAGGATTACAATGATCTGTCACGTTACATCATGAATCCCTCTTTTGTGGGCGAATACCAGGAGCCGGCCCATGTTCCCATGGTAATCTTCGATAATGATGAAGATGCCCTGAGCGGCGAATGGCACAGCTCGCCCTACTACAGGACGCTCGACGGAAAATGGAAATTCAGGTGGGACAAGAGTCCGTTTGATGCCCCTGCCGGTTTTTACCTGCCGGTTTTCGACCACAGCGAATGGGATGAGATAACCGTGCCCGGCACCTGGCAGATGCAGGGTTACGGGTACAGCCTTTACAGGAACGTACCGCTGGAGTTCTCGCCGTATGACCCACCTAATGTTCCCATGGATTTCAATCCCACCGGATCTTATTACCGGACTTTTGAGGTACCCGAACACTGGGACGGCAGAAGGGTGCTGATCCATTTCGAAGGGGTCAAGACATTTTTCCAGCTTTGGATAAACGGAGAGTATGCAGGATCAAACAAGGGAGCAATGACCTCGGCCGAATTTGATATTACAGGTTTCCTGCTGCCCGGGACCAACAGTGTTGCTGTGCGGGTCCTGCGATGGGCCGACGGAACGTACCTTGAAAACCAGGATATGTGGAAGTTCCACGGAATATACCGGAGGGTTTACCTGTGGTCGGCCCCAAAGGTGCACGTGCGGGACTTCTTTATAACCACTCTTTTTGACAACGGATACAGGGATGCAACCCTCAGTATTGAAGCCTGGCTTACCAACCAGTCACAGGAACAGGTTCACAACCTGACCCTGAAGGCGGAGCTGTACGATGATTCCGGAAATATGATAACCAGTTTCTCAGAACGGCAAAGCCTGATTGAATCCGGAGGCAATGCCGGCATTGTCCTCTCCCGCCAGGTACCGGCACCCCGGCAATGGTCGGCCGAAAAGCCCAACCTCTACACCCTGCTCCTGAAACTTGAAGATGCCGGCGGCAATAGCCTCGGAATATTACAGCACAAGGTGGGCTTCAGGCAGGTCGAAATCATTGACGGTATTCTTCATGTCAATGGTGTTCCGGTCAGGCTCAAAGGCGTCAACCGGCACGAGCACAGCCCCTATAAAGGGAGAACAATGGACATGAAGGTTGTTGAAGAGGAGCTGAAGCTGATGAAAAAACTGAACATAAATGCTATACGGACAGCCCATTATCCCAACACACCGGCTTTTTACCGGCTGACCGATAAGTACGGCTTCTATGTTTGCGACGAGGTTAACGTAGAGTGCCACCAGGGTGAAAACTGGCTGCCCAATGTTCCCGGCTGGGAAAAAGCGATGGTTGACCGTATGGAAAAGTTCGTGATAAGGGACCGCAACCATCCCAGCGTTATAATATGGAGCACCGGGAATGAATGCGGACTTGCACCGGCGCACTGGGAGATGGCAGCAAGGGCCCGTGAGCTGGACCCCACCAGGTTCATAATGCACCAGTCCAACCACCCCAACGGCGATGCCCCGTTTGCCGACATACTGGGTACCAGGTACCCGCATCCTGCCGGACTGGCAGCAGTGGGCGACACTACGCAGCGGCCGGTGATAATGGGCGAATATTCTCACGCCATGGGCAACGCCCTTGGCCATTTTGACGAATACTGGGAAGTGATTTACAGCAACCCGCGCCTGCAGGGAGGCTTTATATGGGACTGGATGGACCAGGGAGTGCTGTTTGACCTGGTTACCACACCCGACAGGTCAAATTACGGCCACCAGGCAGTGCTGATGGGAAATCCGGAAATCCTGCCCGGCCGCAGCGGAGAAAACAACAAGGCAGTGGGATTGAGCGGACTTGATGATTTCATTGAGCTAACCCCCACGCCGGCGCAGGACCTGAGAACCCAGGTGACCATGGAGACGTGGATATACCCGCGCGGGTTTGTCAACCATAACAACCTCATCGGGAAGGGTTATGCTCTCGATCTCGCACAGATATCCCCCTCAAGGGTTGAATTCACCCTGCACACCCACCGCAGGCATTCGCTGCAGGCAGAACTGCCGGCAAACTGGAACCACAACTGGCACCACCTTGCTGCAACCTACGACGGCCGCGAGATGAGAATATTCATAAACGGTCAGTTTGCTGGCTCAATGCCGGCAACGGGACGTATCATGAGGGTGAGGAACCCTTTCACCGTGGGAAAGAACCATATGATCAACAACGAGAACTGGGCAGGCTACATATCAAATTCGGTATTTGACGACGTGAGGATACACAGTGTTGCAAGATCCCCCGACATGCTTGGCTGGAACCGTGATGCAGCTCCTGCTGACGACCACCTGGTGGTCTGGCTCGATTTTGCGCAAACCGACACAACCGGCACCTTCTATTCATACGGCTCAACCCCTATGAGCGGTTCAGGATCGATGAACGGCATCATAGCCTTCAACCGGGTACCCGAACCTGAGGCCTGGCAGGCAAAACGAAGCCACCAGCCGGTGCATTTCGAAGCTCTGCACCTGCCCTCCAAACGGATAAGGGTGCACAACAGGCACCATTTCACCGGACTGGATGAGCTTGAAACAACATGGATGGTAAAACGCGACGGGGTCACTATTGAAAAGGGCAGTCTCGGCCTTGATACCCCTCCCCTTGAACAGGAAGATATCGTTATCCCTTTCAGACTGCCGGCCGATCACGACATGCACTATTATGACCTTTTCATTTCGGCGCGGCTGAGAGAAGATGCACCATGGGCAAAGGCCGGCCATGAGGTTGCCTTCGGGGAGTTCCATCTGAACCGCACACAGGTGGTTGACCCGCTCCTGATCCCCCCGGCAAGGCAGTGGGAAGGAAGCAGTGCGCTCCCGCTCAGGTTAACGGCCTCCGGTGATCTGCTGATCGTGGCCGGTGATGAATTTGAATATACCTTCTGCAACAGTGAGGGCAAAATGAGATCCCTGAAATTCATGGGTGAACAGCTAATTGAGAGCGGCCCCCTGCTTAACGTATCCCGCACCCCTATAATGAATGAGGTTTCAATTTGGGGAATAGCCGAGTTCGATTCGATATACAGGTGGGGCCTCGATTCGCTTGTCCACGAACTGAAATATTATGAGATCATTGAAGAATCGGCCGAAAGGGTGATCATACGGTATGACGTTACATCCTATTCAATGGTAAGAAGGGATATGAAGTTTGACAACCGCTTTCTCTATACGGTGAGCAGCAACGGGATGATACAGCTTGACCACACGGTCAATCCAAGCATCCAGATACCCGTGTATCCTCCCCGGCATATTGAATGGCTTCAGAAAATGGGCCTCTCATTAACCCTCTCTCCTGCCGTCACAAATCTTGAATGGTTCGGCAAGGGACCGTTCGAAACTTATCCTGACCGGCATACAGGGGCAAAGACCGGTTTATACAGTGTCAACATAACCGATATAGAGATACCCTATATCATCCCCCAGGATTTCGATAACCGTACTGGCGTGAGGTGGGGTAAGATCCTTGACGGGGAAGGGAGGGGATTTGCCTTCTGGGGTGATGAAACAATGAATGTGGCCATTAACCCTTATACAAACCTGGAAACGGCCTGGTATCCTTACCAGCTGGAAAGAAGCACAAAGCCTGTGCTCAATATTGATCACAGGGTGACTGGAGTTGGATGCACACCTGTAACCGCCAGGGAAAGATACAGGGTTTACCCAACTGAATACAGCTATTCACTCTTCTTCCTGCCATTGTATGATAAATACTGATTTTACGGCGCTGCCGGTCCGGCATAACCCCCTGATCCTGCCGGTACCGGCGTCGCATAAATGCAGGGCCCCGGTACCGGTTGCGTGCTTTGAACCATTTACAGCCGGGATTGTTGGATAACAGGCATGAAATAAAATCAAACAAAATGCAGGAAATATTATGATCACGATAATCTCACCGGCTAAAAGACTGGACTTCAAATCAAAATCCGGAATACCGGGGCATACCGAGCCACGTTTTACCGAAAAAGCGGCTGCGCTGGTTGAGGATATAAGGCAGTTCTCACCCACCGATCTGGCTGTTCTGATGAACGTGAGTGACGATATTGCAAACTTCACCTTTGAACATTACATGCGGTGGAAGAATCCATTTGATATAGATGATGCCAAACAGGCCCTCTTTGCTTTCATGGGCGACGTATACCAGTCGCTCGATGCCGGAAGCCTCAGTGATGAAGACATTGATTTTGCCCAGAAACACCTTCGTATCCTGTCGGGTCTTTACGGCATATTGCGCCCCCTCGACCTCATCCAGCCATACCGGCTGGAGATGGGGACAAAGATTACCACCTCATCAGGAGGTGATCTCTATGCATACTGGTCACCTTCAATCACTGCGGCAATCAATGAGGACCTCGGAAAGCACGGACCGGAGACACTGATAAACCTGGCGAGCCGGGAGTACTTCAGGGCAGTGGACACCAAAAAGCTGACAGGTGAGGTTATCACCCCGGTCTTTAAGGAATACCGCAACGGCCGTTACCAGGTAATGGGCATGCTTGCAAAAAGGGCAAGGGGTATGATGGCCCGTTTCATTATCAAAAAAAGGATAGTTAAAGCCGATGAGATTAAGCTTTTCAATGAAGCAGGGTACAGTTACGACGATAACATGAGCTCCGCCAGCGAATGGGTGTTTACCAGGTAATTACCCGAGCCGGCCGCCACCAGCCAATCGGCATGCCTGCAAAAAGGGCAAGAGGGATAATGGCCCGTTTCATCATCAGGATGCCCAAAGGGTATGATGGCCCGTTTCATCATCAGGCTGCACGCGCTAATAAACCTTCAGCACCAGCCCCTTCAGGTATTCACCTTCGGGGTGATATAAGCTGACAGGATGATCTGCCGGCTGTGAAAGCTGATGGAGGATCACTATATCACGGCCCGATAACGTTGCGGCTGAATAGACCGCCTGCCTGAACTGCTCCCTTGAAATCACCTGTGTGCATGAAAAGGTGAACAGCATACCACCGGGGGCCACCCTTTCAATGGCTTTTGCATTGACCCGGCGGTAAGCCTGAAGAGCATTGCCGGCCGCACGCATACCCTTGGCAAATGCAGGCGGATCGAGTACAACAAGATCATATTTCCCGTTGCCGGTTTTGAAAAAATCAAATACATCGGCGCAAACAGCACTGTGCCGGCGGTCATTTTCAAAGTTGAGGAGGACATTCTGTTCAGCCATCTTCACAGCTGCTGCTGAGCTGTCGACCGTTACCGCCTCACTGGCACCTCCGCGCAATGCATAAACCGAGAAACCTCCTGTATACCCGAACAGGTTAAGGACCCTTTGTCCCCCGGAATAATCTTCGAGGAGCCGCCTGTTCTCACGCTGGTCAAGGAAAAACCCCGTCTTCTGTCCCCCCTCCCAGTCAACAATGAATTGATTACCGTGTTCGCTGATAACACTGTCTGTTTTACTGCCGTGGAGATAACCTGCCTGATGCCCCCCATGTGGAGTATTGCCTGCCCTGCCATTTTCGGCGGACTTGCCGCCTTGAGCGGCAGCCTCCCCGGCCTGCACCTTTACCCCCCTGTGATAGACAGCTTTCAGTTCATCTCCCATCAGCGAAACCAGGGCGCCGGCAAGCTGCTCCTTTACACGGTGCATCCCGGCTGTATGAGTCTGCAACACTGCTGTCCCGTTATAGTAATCAACTATGAGGCCTGGCATACCGTCACCTTCGGCATTGACAAGCCTGTAGGCATTGGTGCGGCCGCTACCCGCCAGACCCACATCCTTACGGAGTTTCAGCGCTGCTTCAAACTTGCGTTTCCAAAGGTCCGGCCCCGCATCCTCAAATATCCGTGAAAACAGCCTTACCGCAATGGATCCATTGTGATAATGGCCCGTACCAAGGAGCTCGCCGGCAGCTGAGTATACCGCAACCGGATCGCCATTGGGGATGTTTTCTTCTATATCTTGTACAGCACCTGAAAATATCCAGGGATGAAATCTTTTTGCTGAAGCTTCCCTTCCCGGTTTGAGTTTTATCTTATGCATCTTTTTTAATTATGATCTGATAAGTGAATCACCGACTGGTGTAATGTCATCTGAATGCTGGCAGAACTGATCACTGTGACTGTCAGTGTCAGTTGCCGGCAAGCTTCCTGTATATTTCATGGCAGGCCCAGGCATCAGTGGCGGCATAGATAAGCTGGGCATCGGTAAGCTTCTCCCTTTCCCAGTTGGAGACCTGCTGCGCTTTGGATATCTGGATTCCCAGCACTATCGCTGCCATCTTTCTCAGGCCGGTGTCTGCAATATTATAATCCTTCACCATATCCTGCAGCTCGACAAATCCAGCAGGCCTGAACCGGCACACCTTCTGAAGGGATATTATATCATCACGGATGGCTGCCCCGGCCTTGACTATTTTTCTGCTTGCAAGGATTGAAAGCAATGGCTCAGGAATGCCGGTACTGTTTATACGGAAGATAAAGGCCCGTTCTTTCGTGGCAAGCTGCAGCAGGGCAACCCCGTTCACAACCCCCTTTTTGAATGCAGGTTTGGTCTCGGTATCAAACCCCAGAACCTCCGTCCCCTTTAACATGTCAACTGCCCGGTGCACAGCATCGGGATGGTCGACCACTATTATCTCGCCCGTGAAGCTGGTAAGCGGCAACTCCCTTATCTCATCGTTTGTTATAGTCAGTTGAGAATTACTGGTCGTCATCCTCATTCCAGAGTTTTTGCCTTTTGGTAAATATCCAGTTATTAGTGTTCCTTTGATCTTCATCCTCTTCCCGGCCATCATCTTCATCGTCCAGGTTATGTCCACCGTGCATAAGGTGGTGAAGGGCCCGCAGTGCATTCAGCAGCTTCTGGCCCCAGCTCTGGTCGAAATGCTGCATGCACTCCCATAGTGCATCATTCATGATCTCGGGGGTACCCATGCGGTATACCATCACAAAATCCTTCATATCCTGGTACAGATCTGCCATATTCTCGGCTATGCTGCCTCCCACCCGGTCTTCCGTATCACGCCCAACGGGGTCGAAGATCTCGGGATAGTCATCATGCCGGCCCAGCCTGGACCTGATTTTGTTGTGAATGGTGTCCCACTCTTCCTCGGTAACGAAACGTTCTGTACCCTCCTCATAAAAAGGCTCTGTAGGAGGTATCAGGGTGGCCTTGTAATAGAGCAGGGGAAGTATCTTGCGGCTCTTGTCAGCCAAATCCCTCCTGGCAAACCCTTCTGCCTGCTCCAGAAAGCTGCAAAACTCTCCTGCCACCGCAACAAATTCAATCACTGCCTTTGAATAGACCAGTTCTTCCCTGCTGATTTCCATAATCCGCCTATTGATCTGATAATCGGCAAAATTAGTAAAACATTTTTCAAATAAAACCCCCGGCAGCAAAAGGCAGGCAAAATGTCATGAATCAAAGATGGTATAAACCTCCCTGTAACAGTTATTCAGGAGACAGGCCGCTATCCTGTCCAACTCAGGAAACCATCATCGCCACTGGTAAGTTTTCCGTTGTCAAGGAGCCATCTTGTGACTGTAATGGTCTTTTCGGGCGTAAAATCGACCATTGAAGGAAGTTCACCGGTAGTTACACTGCCGTGTCTTATCACCTCCCTTATGCCCGCTGCTATCAGGTCAAACTCGACCCTGTCAATACCGGTATCATCAGGCTCGCGGCAGATATCGCAGTTGCCGCATTTCCGGGCCCCCTTCTCGCCAAAATATTCCAGCAGCATAACGCTACGGCACTGTCCTTTGCCGGATGCATAGGATATCACTGACCTTAGTCTTGCAAGGTAGCTCTCTCTTCTCTCCCTGTAGGCCTTTGCGGACATATAGAGAGAGTTGCTGTCAAGCCTCTCAGTGTTCATGATAATAAGAGGCGACCTTCTTTGCGGTATATACTTAATGATATTCAGATTATTGAGCCTGACAAGATACTGGTATACAGTATCCCTGTCAGATCTTGTTTTTTTCGCCAGGAAATCCTCATTTATCGCCGCAAAGCCCGAGAAGACCCCCGAGTAGGTGCGCAGCAGAAGCTTGATGAACCCGTCAAATGCGGCATTTGCCACCTGGAACCGGTAAAGTTCATCCCTGCTGACAATGAAATGGATCTTCGAGGGACTGTTTATCTCATCAGTCAGTTCGATGTAGCCTTCGGTCTCCAGCTCCTTAAGTGAATACCAGGCTGTCATTACGTTAAGGTTATACCTTGATGCAAAATCAGATATATTGAAATCGAGAACAGCACCCTTTCCGCCGCCGTAGGGGATCTGGAAGTAACTGCCGAGCGACTGGTACACCTGCCTTATAATTTCCCTTTCGGGAAATTTTAAGGCTACCCTCTTGTCGGCGTTCAGACGGTCTGAATCATTGTACATCATAATGGCAAAGGCCACTTTCCCGTCCCTGCCTGCCCTGCCTGCCTCCTGGAAGCAGGCCTCCAGTGTGTCGGGAATATCAAAATGGATAACAAATCTTACATCGGCCTTGTCTATGCCCATGCCGAAAGCATTGGTGGCAACAATAACCCTTGTACGCCCCTCCATCCAGTCATTCTGCCGTGCTGTGCGAGTAGCGCTGGCAAGACCGGCATGGTAATAGTCCGCCTTCACCTTGTTGTTGGAAAGGAATCTGGCCAGCTCAGAGGTTTTTCTTCTGTTCCTTGCGTAGACTATTCCGCTGCCGGGTATCCTGCTGATGAAATCAAGCAGTTTCCTGTGTTTATCTTCAGTGACTTCTACAAGATAGTGCAGGTTTTCCCTTTCGAAACTTGTCCTGATGACATTCGGGGATGAAAAGGAAAGCTTTTCCTGTATATCTTCTACCACACCGGCTGTCGCAGTAGCAGTAAGTGCAAGGACCGGAACCCCTGGCAACAGCTCCCTGAGTGCTGATATCTTCAGGTAGGCTGGCCTGAAATCATACCCCCATTGCGAAATGCAATGGGCCTCGTCAACTGCCAGGATATTCACCCGCATCTTTTTGACACGCTCCCTGAATAACTCCGAACCTATCCTTTCGGGCGAAACATAAAGGAACTTGTAATCGCCGTATGCGCAGTTATCAAGTGCTATGTCAATCTCTGCACGGCTCATTCCCGAATATACCGCCTGTGCCTTGATGCCCCTCTTTACCAGGTTGTCAACCTGATCCCTCATAAGGGCGATCAATGGAGTAACTACTATGCATATGCCATCAGCAGCAAGGGCCGGCACCTGGAAGGTAACAGATTTACCCCCTCCGGTTGGCATAAGGGCCAGGGTGTCCCTGCCAGATGCCACAGACTCTATAATCTCCGGCTGCATCGGCTTGAAGGAACGGTGCCCCCAGTAACGGTTCAGGATCTGGCTGTAAGTGTCCAATTAAAACGAATTATTTACCTGCATCTACTTATTTTTCGTAACTTAGCGCAATTTAAAAATAATCAAAATTTATCAATATGTCATTCGTTTCTGATAAGATTAAAGGCGAAGGCCTTACCTTTGACGATGTACTCCTTATACCGGCTTATTCACAGGTGCTCCCCAAAGATGTTGATATATCTTCAATTTTCTCCAGGAACATCAGGATAAACGCCCCAGTCGTATCGGCAGCCATGGACACGGTTACCGAATCAGCCCTTGCCATTGCGATAGCTCGTCAGGGAGGCATGGGTGTCATCCATAAGAACATGACCATAAAGGAGCAGGCCAGGCATGTTAAGGTGGTGAAAAGGGCTGAGAGCGGAATGATCTATGACCCGGTGACCATTGAAAAGACCAGCACGGTGGGTGATGCCATGAAGCTCATGAAGGATTATAAAATTGGCGGGATACCGGTGGTGGAAAATAACGGTAAGCTTATCGGAATTGTTACGAACCGGGACCTGCGTTTTCAGGACAACATGAGCAGGCCTATAAGCGAGGTCATGACAAAGGATAAAATAATAACCACCACCCAGGCAAACCTTGAAAAAGCTACCGATCTGCTTCAGCAGTACAGGATCGAAAAACTGCCGGTAATTGACGAAGATAACAAGCTTGTTGGTTTGCTGACCTACAAGGACATTACCAAGGTAAAGGACAATCCCCGGGCATGCAAGGATGAAAAGGGACGTCTCAGGGTTGCTGCAGGCATAGGGGTAGCAAAGGATTCGGTTAAAAGGGCCGAAGCTCTGCTTGAAAACGGAGTGGATGCGATTGTCATCGATACTGCCCACGGCCATACGGCGGGAGTTTTCGGGCTACTGAAAGAGTTGAAGAAAATCACCGGAGAGATCGATATTGTAGTGGGCAATATTGGAACGGCCGATGCGGCAAGGGCTCTTGCCGGTGCGGGTGCCGACGGGGTGAAGGTGGGGATAGGCCCCGGATCGATATGTACCACCAGGGTGATCGCCGGTGTCGGCATCCCCCAGCTTACTGCCGTTTATGAGGTCGCTGCGGCACTTAAGGGAACAGGCATACCCGTTATAGCAGACGGAGGTATAAGGTACTCGGGTGACATTGTAAAGGCCATAGCTGCAGGTGCCGATTCTATCATGGCCGGATCCCTGCTGGCAGGTGTCGAAGAATCCCCGGGTGAGACCATTATATATAACGGCCGTAAATTCAAGGCTTACAGGGGAATGGGATCCATTGAGGCCATGCAGCAGGGCTCGCGTGACCGCTATTTCCAGGATCAGGAGAGTGATCTGAGCAAGCTGGTGCCTGAAGGTATCTCTGCCCGTATACCATACAAAGGAACCCTGGCAGAGGTTGTCTATCAGCTTATCGGGGGACTAAGGGCAGGGATGGGATACTGCGGTGCGCCGGATATCAAAACACTCAAAGAGGCAAAATTTGTCAGGATAACCAACTCAGGCCTCAATGAGAGTCACCCCCACGGAGTAACCATAACCCGTGAGGCACCCAATTACAGCAGATAATTCAAGACGACCGGTTTTGCCATGGTCGCTTGTCGACAGGTAATATGTACAATAAACAATAATTATTCCCTGATGGAAAATTTATCAATAATAAGCAAAAACAAAGGAAAAAGCTTCTTCCGCCCTGCTGTCGGCAGTGCAGAAACAAAAAAGAGGGCATTCATTGAATTAATTGTAATAATAATGCTGATGATCCCGGCACCGTTACTCTCGGCCGGAAACCCGCAAGCCGGTGTGGTAAACGGTTCGCAGCCGGGGACAACTGGCGGCCGGCAATTCAGCGTGACAGATAAGTCAGAAAGGGTCCTGATGGTCATTGACAACAGGGAGATAACTGACAATGAGTTCATCCGGCTGTGGCAAAAAAACAACAAGCTTACTGAACCACAGCCCGCTGAAGAGTACCTGGACCTTTTCATAAACTTCCACCTTAAGGTATCACATGCCAGGGAGGAGGGCATTCATCTTGAAGAATCCTTCAAAGAAGAGCTCCGGGGATACAGAAAGCAGCTTGCCCGTCCCTATATGATAGATCCTGAGAAAGAAGAAGAGCTTGTGAAAGAAGCATGGGAAAGATGGAAGTATGATGTCAACGCCAGTCACATCCTCATAAGGCTTAATCCGGGTTACAGTCCCGAAGACACCCTGATGGCATATGAAAAGGCCATGGAGATAAGAGAACGGATAGAAGCAGGGGAAAGCTTCGAAAGGGTTGCAAGGGCCACCTCAGATGACCCTTCAGCGAAGACCAACTCGGGCAACCTGGGTTACTTCACCGTATTTCAAATGGTATATCCGTTTGAAAATGCTGTTTATAATGCTGAACCCGGTGAACTGTGCATGCCGGTTCGGACACCTTTCGGCTATCACATTGTAAGGGTGAACGATATTCGTGAATCACAGGGGGAGATCCTCGTATCCCATATTATGGCCGGCTTCAACGAGTACCAGGAGAATGAGGCCAGAAAGAAAATAAATGAGATATACGAACGGTTGCGCGAGGGATACCAGTTCGGGGAACTGGCACGGGAACACTCAAGTGATATGAACACTGCCCAACAGGGTGGCCGGCTGCCATGGTTCGGTGCCGGGAGACTGATACCTGAGTTTGAGGCTGCTGCCTTTTCACTTGACACGCCCGGAGAGATAAGCGAGCCGGTGCGAACACCTTATGGTTGGCACATTATCAGGCTGGAAGAAAAAAGGGATATTCCACCCCTGGAGGAAGCGCGCAATGAGCTTGTCGAAAAAGTACGCAACTCACCTGACGCAAGATCAAGGCTTTTAAGGGAATCCCTGGTTGATAAGCTGAAGGATATATGGGACTATTCATTGAATAATGAGGCCCTTGAGGAGTTTTACCATATTGTTGACGACAGGGTGTTCGATGGCAACTGGCAGGTACCTGCTTCATATTCACTTGACCGTGTACTTTTCACGGTAAAAGACAGGAGGGTCACCCAGCGCGAGTTCGCAGAATTTATTTCCAGGAACGCATATAAGCGAAAGCCATGGCCAATAGATGACTATGTTCTCTCTCTTTTTGATGATTTTTCCGGAAGATGGCTGCTAAGCCATGAAGAGGAAAACCTCGAGCAGAGATACCCCGAGTTCCGTTTCCTGATGCAGGAGTATAAGGACGGAATGCTGTTGTTTGAAATAACCGACCGTGAGGTCTGGCAGAGGACGGTGACTGACAGTGCGGGACTTGCGGCATTTCACAATGAAAACAGGTACGAATACATGTGGGACCACAGGGTTTCTGCAACCATATTCACAGCCTCCGACAGCCGGACGGCACGGAGGGTGGCAAGAAGGGCCAGCCGAAGTCTCCGCTTTGCCGGCAGGGATGACAACTGGGTAACAGACAGGCTTAACAGGGGTGAAGAAGAACCTGTGGTAACAGCAGAAAGGGGTATATTCTCCCGGGGAGACAACGAACTTACCGATAATGTTAACTGGGAACCTGGTGCTGTTGAAACCATTGATCAGGGAGATGTGTACAAAACTGTGCTTGTGCACGAAATAATTGAACCTGAACCAAAAATGCTGGAAGAGGCCAGGGGCACAATAACAGCGGACTTCCAGGACCACCTGGAAAAGAAATGGGTTGAAAAGCTCCGCGAAAAATACAATGTTACTGTGCATAGAGACGTTTTATCAGACATTACAGGAAGATACTGAAAAGAATCGCTGTTTCAGCAACATAATTAATAACCTAATATGCAGAGGCTGTTTCTGTTCATGCTTCTTTTTTTACCGTTGGCTGCTAAATGTGGCCGCACCGCCGGCGAAAAGGGCGACCCTGTTGCAAGGGTATATAATAAATATCTCTACAGGCACGAACTGGCAGGTATTTTTCCCGCCAATATCAGTCCCGCCGACAGTGCAAAGCTGGCTATGAATTATATTGACAAATGGATCCGCAACCAGCTTTTCCTGAAGCTTGCGGAGGAAAACCTCCCTCCTGCTGAAAAAAACCTCGACAAACAGATTGCCGATTACAGGGCATCCCTGCTGATTCATAAATACCAGCGGCATCTTCTGGGCCAGAAACTGGACTCGATGATCACCATGAGGGAGATAGAAGAGTACCATAACTCATTTGGAAGCAACTTTATTCTTGACAGGCCGGCAATCAGGGGAGTATTCATCAAGGTCTTCTCCGATGCGCCAAACAGGGAGAGGATATCTGAAATGTTCGGATATGACGATGATATGGTGCAGCTGGAAAGTTACGGCAACAGGTATGGCGTTACTTTTTACAATTTCAGGGACATATGGATATATGCTGGTGATATAGTCCGGGAATTCCCTCCCGGATCAGTTGACGCCGGAGGACTGACGGCAAACACCGGGTACCTCACAGCAACAGATGAAAATTTCTATTATTTTTTGGGTGTCGTTGAGTATAAACCTTCAAAAAGTGTGATGCCTATCTCACTGGCAGCACAAAAAATAAAAAGCATCATACTAAACAGGAGAAAGATGCAGTTTTTAAATGAGCTTGAAAAAAGTGTGTTTACGGAAGGGATCAACAAAAATGCTATTCAATATTTTTAAAAAAGATGGTTATAATGATTAAAAAGATTTTATCAATATTTACACTTGCCTCGGTTATCGTGCTCAGTACTCAACATTTTACTGCAACAGCACAGGAAAGGATAGTAGACAGGATAGTTGCCGTTGTCGGTAGCAGCATCATACTTCAGTCAGATATTGAAAACGAACTTATCCAGTTGCAGGCGCAGGGCTATAGCGTAACTGCAAATTCGCGTTGCGAGATGCTTGAAAATCACCTGGTACAAAAGCTGCTGCTAAACCAGGCAATAATAGATTCAATTGAGGTAAGCGATTCTGAGGTAGAGATGGAGCTTACCCGGAGGCTGCAGTTCTTTATCCAGCAGATAGGCTCTGAGGAAGCTCTCGAGAACTATTATAACAAGAGCATACTTGAGATAAGGGAGGACTTCAGGGATATAATTCGCGATCAACTCATTACCAGGGAGATGCAAATGGAGATCATCGGAAATGTAAGTGTGTCACCTGCAGAAGTAAGGAGGTTCTACAACAGCCTGCCCGAAGATCAGATACCGATGATACCTTCCGAGGTTCAGATCCGTCAGATAGTCAGGTACCCCGAATTCAGTGCGGCAGAGAACTTCAGGGTAAGACAGCGCCTGAATGAGATCAGGCAGCGGATAATTGACGGCGAAAGCTTTACAACAATGGCGGTTCTCTATTCACAGGACCCGGGTTCGGCAAGAAGAGGGGGCGAACTGGGTTATATGACCAGGGCACGTCTGACTCCCGAATTTGCAAATGTAGCTTTCTCCCTGCGTGAC
This sequence comes from Marinilabiliales bacterium, assembly GCA_007695015.1. Classification (NCBI taxonomy): domain Bacteria; kingdom Pseudomonadati; phylum Bacteroidota; class Bacteroidia; order Marinilabiliales; species Marinilabiliales bacterium. Next base: position 128,369 of record REEN01000055.1, on the reverse strand, counting down.
GACAGGGTATCGCCTGTTTTCGAGACCGAATACGGTTTCCATATTGTACAGCTTATTGATCGCAGGGGCGATGAAGTGAATGTCAGGCACATACTTATGAGGCCGGAGGCTACCGACCAGGCAAGACAACAGGCAAGGTCCTTCCTTGACAGTCTTGCCACTGTAATACGTACCGACACCACCACATTCAGGGTAGCAGCGATGATGCATACCGGTGACAAAGACACGCAAATGAGCGGGGGACTGGTAATCAATCAGGAGACCGGGGGCTCCAGGTTCCAGCTTGACCAGCTCAGCCCGGTGCAGTATGACGCAGTGCGGGATATGAAAATAGGTGAGATTGCAGGCCCGATAGAATCGCGCGACCGGCAGGGAAGGACCTTCTACAAGCTGCTTTACCTGGAATCACAGACAGCACCGCACCAGGCAAACCTGAGGGAGGACTATGCATTTATCAGGGAAATGGCTGAGGATGATAAGATGAACCGGGTACTTGAAGAGTGGATAGACGGGAGGAGGGCACGAACATACATCAGGATTGACGAGGCCTACAGAAATTGCGAATTCTCATCCCGCGATTGGGTCAGCAGATAAGCCAGACCACATGAACCGTCTCCTGCTTTTATTGATCGCCTGCCACGCACCCCTCCTGGTTGCGTTGTCCAACAAACATGAAGACAGGAAAAAACCGGCAGAAATAAGAATTCTGAATGCTGAAAGCATGGAGGCTCCTTACCGGGGAATGGACAGCGACGGTATCCGCCTCATTGGAAATGTGCGTTTACTCCATGAGGAGATCCATATGAGTTGTGACAGTGCCCACCGGTATTCGGCCAGAAGTATCGTGCATGCCTTCGGAAATGTACACATAAACCAGGGAGACACTTTGCACCTTTACGGCGATCAGCTTATATACTACGGCGACAGGAGATTTGCCGAAATCCGGGGCAATGTTACCCTGAAGGACCATGAGACAACCCTGGAAACGGAGAGCCTCGATTTTGACATGGAAAGGAATTACGGGTACTACCCCGACAGGGGGATTGTTACAAGCGGCGAAAACAGGCTTGAAAGCCGTCGCGGATATTATTACGCTGATGAGAAGCTGTTCTTCTTCAGGGACGATGTAACTATTACAAATCCTGACTACATAATCAGGTCTGACACACTCAGGTACAACACCGAGACCGAAGTGGCCTATTTCGTTGGCCCGACAACCATAACCGGCGACGAAACCGATATATACTGCGAAAACGGCTGGTATAATACCATCACCGACATTTCCCAGTTCAATAAGAATGCACGGGTAAGGAATAATAACCAGACCCTTGCGGGCGACAGCATTTTTTTCGATAACGGGAGAGGATTTGGTGAGGCTTTCATGAATGTTGAAATTACCGACACTGTCGAGAACCTTATAGTTAAGGGACACTATGCATGGTTCAACAGGGATCCGGAGGAGATGCTGGTAACAGGCAGGGCACTTCTGATCCAGATGACAGACAATGATACCATTTACGTGCATGCAGATACCCTTCGCACCTGGCTGCAGGCTGCGGTTTCTGAACAGGAGATGGAACCGCCTGAGGAACAAATTGCCCCCGGGGAACAACTCCCTCCCGATGAACTGGTCGATCCTGATGAACCGGTCGATCCTGATGAAACCGCCCCTGAAGAACCGGTCGATCCTGATGAACTGGTCGATCCTGACGAACTGATCGATCCTGATGAAACCGCCCCTGAAGTAGCTGAAAAAAACGGCGACACCGTTCGGATTCTGGTTGCATATTACGGGGTAAGGTTCTTCAGTAACCAGATGCAGGGAAAATGCGATTCACTTTATTACAACATGCGTGATTCGGTTTTCCACATGTTCGTTGACCCGGTTCTGTGGTCTGACGTCAACCAACTGTCTGCCAACAAAATGGAGTTATATCTCCGCAACGATGAGGTGGACCATATTGTGATGACAAACTCATCATTTATTGTTTCTGAAGAGGATGACGGACTGTTCAACCAGATTAAGGGCACCAATGTTATCGGGTTCTTCAGTCAGGGTGAGCTCTACAGGGTCAATGTTACCGGCAACGCCGAAACATTGTATTACCCGGCTGACAACGGCGATATCATAGGGATCAACAAAGCGATGAGCGCAAGCCTGGTAATATTTATGAAAGAGAACAAACCCGACAGGATCAGGTTCCTTAACAAGGTGGAATCAGTGCTTCATCCGATGGAGGAGCTTCAGGGAGAGGAGAGGTTTCTGCAGGGTTTCCGGTGGCTTGAAGAGATAAGACCGCAAAACAGTGAAGATGTTTTCAGGAGGTAGGTTCAGTACTCATCTTCATTAAAAAAGAAGTCGTCCTTACTGGGATAATCCGGCCAGATATCCTCTATGCTTTCATAAATTTCACCTTCATCTTCAATCTCCTGAAGATTCTCAATAACCTCAAGCGGGGCTCCCGACCTCATGGCATAATCGATCAACTCATCCTTTGTAGCCGGCCAGGGAGCATCTTCCAGTTTTGAAGCCAGTTCAAGCGTCCAGTACATAACAACTCTTTGAATTAATCAATACCTGTTTGTAAAGTGGTGCAAATTTAAAAAATATTATCAAAACTACAACCGGGGCTCCCAGGGAATTTCTGTTGCTCCGGAATCCTTGCCCAGCTTACGGGAGAGGACAAAAAAGTAATCCGACAACCTGTTCAGGTATCTTATAACAAACCGGTCAACAGCATAAACGGCATCAAGTCGGAGAACATTCCGCTCGGCGCGCCTGCAGACATTGCGGGCAATATGACAGTAGGATACCACTGTATGTCCACCCGGCAGTATAAATGAAGAGAGAGGTTCCAGTTGATCCTCCATCTCATCGATGGCTTTTTCAAGAATTACAATATCATCCTCACAGAGCGAAGGAATGGCATTGGGACAATCATCACAATCAGCTGCAAGTATTGATGCACATGTCATAAGCCTGTCCTGCACCTCAACAAGCAGGTCGTGTACCGAAAAGGCTGCTTCGTGGTCACGTATCAGTCCGGTCCAGGCTATCAGCTCGTCAACGCTGCCATAAGCCTCTATCCGGTCATCATACTTTGGCACCCTTTTTCCCCCGATAAGGGAAGTAATACCCTTATCTCCTGTCTTTGTATATATCTTCATTGCATACTGATTGAACCGTCGCGTACAGTAAGCTTTACCGGATCCTCATTGATCGTATCCGATTCTATTTCTCCGTCCCGCAGCCTGATGATACGATGCGCATGTCTTGCTATGTCCTCTTCGTGGGTAACAACAATAATGGTATTTCCCTTCCTGTGTATATCGTCAAAGAGGTTCATTATGTCGACAGAAGTTTTGGAGTCAAGGTTTCCTGTTGGTTCATCGGCAAGTATTATAGAAGGGTTGTTTACAAGTGCCCTGGCAACTGCCACACGCTGCCTCTGGCCGCCGCTGAGCTCATTCGGCTTGTGATGTGACCTGTCCGACAGTCCGACCTGTTCTACAACCTCTTCGGCCCTGGCAACTCTTTCGGTTTTGGACTTGCCTGCATAGACCAACGGGAGCATTACGTTTTCAAATGCCGTATAGCGGGGCAGCAGGTTAAAGGTCTGAAATACAAACCCTATCTCCTTATTCCGTATCTCGGCAAGCTGATTATCCTCAAGTTTACTGACATCGGTATTGTTCAGAACATACTGTCCGCTTGTGGGTGTATCCAGGCAGCCGATAATATTCATTAATGTCGATTTTCCGGAACCGGAGGGGCCCATGATGGCCACATATTCGTTTCTCTTTATATCGACCGAAACAGCGCGCAGGGCATGCACCACAATAGTACCGATCTTGTAATTCTTGACAAGCCCCCTGATGTTAATAATATCTTCCATTTAAACTATTTTTTTTATCCGCCGGTCTGTCCGGTGGCGAACAATGTGATCCGTATAACGGGCATGGGCCCTTTTAATTTTATGTGCCTGTAAAAAATCCATCGAATATAATTCTAATAAGCGTAACCAAAAAGAGTTTAACAATTATTTTGAATTACCCTGAACACCTCAGCAGGTAATGTTGTTTCGCCATCCCCTCCCTGAATAAGACCAGCCCGCTATAAAACAGATCAATAGTGCAGCTCACATCCTGATCCCCGCATATCGTTTTCCAGGCTTTCTCCATACCGGGGGACCAGTGTATGTCGCCAATAACAAATATTGTTCCCTGCCCGGCTTTAGCCTTGCAAACCTTGTACTGCCAGAGTAAACTCTCTTCACGGTGATCGCCGTCAAAATAGACAAGGTCTGCCCTTTCAACAAGATCAAGAACTCCGGGAAGTTTCCCGGTAAAAGACCCTTCAATGAGCCTGACATTGCCAACCTCCCTCTTGCCCAGCTCGCTCCTTGCCACTCCAAGCTGTCCGCCACATCCTTCAATGCTGTATACTATCCCACCGGGGGCGCCTTTTGCAAGGCATAAAGTGCCAAACCCAAGGGATGTTCCCAGCTCAATAATTGCCGGCGCCGGGAAACTCCTCGCAAGCCTGAAAAGCATCCTTCCCGTTTGCATGCTGCTCCCGCTCAACCTGGCAATATCACAAACGCGCCTGTGCTCGGACGAGAAAACGCGTGAGCCTGCACCCATGTCGCACACCTTTATGGTCTGCCTGTTAGCCATGAGTGACTGCCTGTACGTGGTCAGTTCAGCATATTCAGGATATTTACCGCTGCTATTGAGGATATTAAAGTTGAACCTGTATACAAACGGTGAATGTATCCCGTGCCCTTTAGCACCCTTGCGCCTTAACCAATAGACAAAATATCTGATTAAAAGTTTAATTTTACCCATCTGTTTCATAAACATGATTGCGAAATTAACGCTTATTGCATAAAATATTATCTTCAAAACGGCTCCGGATAAACAAAAGGCGAAATGCCCGCGTAACACTCCTGAACGATGCAGTCCGATATTCTTGACAAAGACATAAAATTCCTGCAGGGCATTGGCCCCAGACGCGCCGAACTTCTGAACAGCGAGCTGGGCATCAGTACTTTTGGTGACCTGATCAGTTATTATCCCTACAAACATGTTGACAGAACCAGGTTTTACAAGATTTCGCAGATAACGGGAGACCTGCCCTACATCCAGCTGGAAGGCACCATAGTTCATTCAGGTATCACCGGAGCAGGGAGGAACAAGAGGCTGACTGCAGTATTATCAGACGGTACCGGTCAGCTTGAACTGGTATGGTTTAAGGGCCTGAGATGGGTCAATGACCGTGTAAGACCGGGCAAAAAATTTCTGGTGTACGGTAAACCAACAACATTCAACAACAAGGTAAACCTGGTCCATCCCGAGATGGAAGACCACGAAAAGCAGGAAAAACAGATGAGATCAGCCCTGCAGTCTTTTTATAATACGAGTGAGAAACTGAAGAACAACTTCATAACATCAAGGGTAATAAGCAAAATGCAAAACAGGCTACTGGGACTTGTTTACGGGAAGCTTGAAGAGACCTTGCCCGAGAAGCTGCTTGAAAAGACCAGGCTGATGAGCATAAACGAAGCTCTTCTCAATATTCACTTTCCCCAGAGCGTTGAAAAACTTAAGAAAGCTGAAGCCCGTCTTAAGTTTGAAGAGCTTTTTTACCTGCAGCTCAACATTGTAAGGCAGAAGGCTGCAAGAACAGGGAAGGTGCGGGGACTTCCCTTCGCAAGGGTAGGTGACCTGCTCAACAGGTTCTACCATAACCATCTCCCTTTTGAACTTACCTCAGCACAGAAAAGGGTGCTAAAGGAGATCAGAAGAGACACCGGCTCCGGGAAACAGATGAACAGGCTCCTGCAGGGTGATGTCGGAAGCGGTAAAACACTGGTTGCAGTAATGAGTATGCTTATAGCAGCAGACAACGGATACCAGTCCGCCCTTATGGCCCCGACCGAGATCCTTGCCTCACAGCATTTCACTACCCTGCAGAAGATCCTGGAAGGACTACCTTTGCAAATAGGGCTGCTGACAGGGTCGACTGTAAAAAAGGAGAGAAAAATACTGAATGAAAAACTTCTTTCAGGTGAGCTCAACATACTTGTGGGAACCCATGCGCTGATAGAGGAAACTGTTCAGTTCAGGGGACTGGGACTGGCAATTATTGACGAGCAGCACAGGTTCGGGGTGGCACAAAGGGCACGGATCTGGAAAAAGAACATACATCCCCCGCATGTTTTGGTAATGACCGCCACCCCTATACCCCGCACCCTGGCAATGACTGTTTACGGCGATCTGGATGTATCTGTTATTGATGAACTCCCGCCCGGAAGGAAACCGGTGATTACTGCAAACTATTATGATAACCGGAGGGAAAGGCTTTTTGGCTTCATGCGAAAGCAGATAGCGCTCGGCCGTCAGATATACGTCGTCTACCCGTTGATCAAAGAATCGGAAAAAATGGACTACAAAGACCTCGAAGACGGGTATGAAAGCATCTCCAGGGAATTCCCTCCCCCGGATTACGTGGTGGCAATAGTCCATGGAAGGATGAAAAGTGAGGATAAGGAGATCGGGATGCAGCAGTTTGTTACCGGCAGGGCACAGATACTGGTCTCTACTACTGTCATAGAGGTGGGCGTCGATGTGCCCAATGCCTCGGTAATGGTAATTGAAAGTGCCGAGAGGTTCGGCCTTTCCCAGCTTCACCAGTTAAGGGGACGTGTTGGCCGTGGAGCCGACCAGTCCTACTGCATACTGATGACCTCTCACAAACTGTCCAATGAGGCAAAGCAGAGGATCAAAACCATGGTCGACACCAATGATGGTTTTGAAATTGCTGAAGCCGACATGAAGCTCAGAGGTCCGGGTGATATGGAGGGAACGATGCAGAGTGGTTTCCCTTTCGATCTCAAGATAGCACATCTTGGCAGGGACAGTCGTATACTTGAATATGCAAGAGAACAGGCTGTTATTACTACCGAAGATGATCCGATGCTGGAAAAACCTGGCAATAGTATCCTTATCAAACAGCTGCGAAGACTTAACCCCGGAATGGAAGAGTGGAGCAGAATAAGCTGATCTTAGCCGCAACTTTATAACTGCCTGCAGGGCAGCCCCTGACACCATGATCCCGGCTATTCAGGCCGCTTACTTACATGAATCAGGTGTGCTATTTAGAATAATATTAAATCTAAATTATTTAACCTAAATCCAAAACATGATAAAAAGCAATCTTTAAACCCCAAACATCAATATTTTTGTATTTTTCGAAAATTGAATATTGAATGGCTTCCTCCGGAACAATCAAGCATTCGGGAATAATCAGTGAAATAACCGGTAAAACTGTTAAGGTCAGGGTAAAGCCTGAAGCCGCCTGCTCAGGATGCCGTGCCAGGGGATCATGCTCAATAGGTGAAAGTGAGGACAGGATCATTGAGGTGCTTACCCCTACTGATGAACAATACCATACCGGTGAAAAGATCACGGTGGTGCTTGAGCAGTCCGACGGATTAAAGGCACTGGCACTCGGATATATTGTACCTTTTCTGATATTAATGACCGTCCTGATAACCCTCGTTTCCTTTAATATAAATGAGGGGCTGGCGGGAATTCTCTCGCTGCTTTCGCTTGTTCCGTGGTATGGGGGAATGTCATTCTTCAGGAACAGGCTGAAAAGGGAGTTTTCTTTCAGGTTGCAAAAAACTGTAACACTATGAGCGATATAGTAATTTATTCAATCATTACGGTCAGCGCCATGGGAGCGGCTGCCGCCATTATTCTCTTCCTGGTGGCAAAAAAGTTCAATGTCGTAGAGGACCCGCGCATTGACCTGGTTGAGGAGGAGCTGCCGGCTGCCAACTGTGGTGGATGCGGACTGCCAGGATGCAGGGCATTCGCCGAAGCACTGGTAAAAGCCGACGATATATCAGGCCTTAAATGCCCGGTAAGCAGCAGCGAGGAAATGGCCAGAATATCTGTAATACTGGGCAAGGAGATAGCTGATCCTGAACCCCTTGTGGCAGTTTCCAGGTGCGCAGGCACACCCGAATACCGGCCCAGGACAAATCTTTATGATGGTGCTCCTGCATGCAGCATAGCATCAGCACTTTATACTGGCGAAGGAGGATGCCCCCACGGTTGTCTCGGACTTGGTGATTGTGTAAAGGTGTGCCGGTTCGATGCAATTTATATGAACCCTGAAACGGGACTGCCTGAGGTCATTGATAAGCTCTGTACAGCATGCAATGCATGCGTTGTTGAATGCCCGCGCAACATAATTGAGCTGAGAAAAAAGAATAAGAAGGACCGTAAGATATACGTGGCATGCATTAACGAGGAAAAGGGCGGGGTTGCCAGGAAAAGCTGCAAGGTTGCCTGCATAGGTTGCGGCAAATGCATAAAAGCATGCAAATTCGATGCAATAACAATGGAAAACAACCTGGCATATATCGATCCTGTTAAATGCAAACTCTGCAGGAAATGTGCACCTGAATGCCCGACCAGCGCAATACTGGAGATCAATTTCCCGGTGCGCAAAGAGAAAGCTGAGGCGCAGGTTCAGGAATAAACATTTTGTATAACAGATCAGTATGAAGAGCCGACAGGTTTTAACCAATAAAAATATCAGGAGGTCAAAAACGTGATACAAACATTTCCCAAAGGCGGCGTCCATCCGGCAGAGGACAAGTTTGCAGCCGGAAGTCCCATCAAAACCCTTAAGGTTCCTGAAGCTGTTGTCATACCCTTGTCCCAGCACATTGGCGCTCCTGCTGAACCGCTGGTTAAAAAAGGAGATACGGTAAAAACCGGTCAGCTGATAGCTCAAAGTAAGGGCTTTGTCTCGGCCAACATTCATTCTTCAGTTACCGGAACAGTTAAGAAAATCGACAGCGAACCGGATAGCAGCGGCTACAAAAGGACCGCCGTTGTTATTGATGCAGTTGATGACGACTGGGCAGATGGTATTGATACTGACAAGACCCTGAAAAAAAATATTACCGCCGGAGCCGATGAAATTGTGCGGCGGACTCTTGATGCCGGTATTGTGGGTCTCGGCGGGGCAACCTTCCCCTCACACATAAAGCTTTCTTTGCCAAAAGGCAAGAAGGCCGACATACTGATCATAAACGGGGTGGAATGTGAACCCTGCCTTACATCTGACCACAGGCTGATGCTGGAAAGGGGAGATGAACTGATGGTCGGTATACAGCTTCTGATGAAGGCACTCAATGTCACCAGGGCCTTTATCGGAATTGAAAATAACAAACCCGATGCTATAGCGCACCTCAGTAAATTGTCAGCAGATTACGAGGGTATCAAAGTGAGGCCTCTCAAAATAAAATACCCCCAGGGTGCTGAAAAACAGCTGATAAAAGCCCTTATCAACAGGGAGGTGCCGTCTGGTGGTTTGCCGGTGGATGTTGGGACAGTGGTTCATAATGTAGGTACCGCCGTTGCAGTATATGAGGCAGTTCAGAAAAACAAGCCACTGATAGAAAGGGTTGTTACCGTAACCGGCAGGGATATGAAAGAGCCCTCCAATTTTCTGGTCAGGATAGGGACACCGGTCAGAACCCTGATCGATGCCGCAGGGGGACTTCCCGATAACACAGGCAAGGTGGTGAACGGAGGGCCAATGATGGGCAAGGCACTAAACAGCCTCGAAGTACCCGTTACAAAAGGCACATCTGGCATTCTTCTAATTCCTGCGGACAAAGCTGCCCGAAAACCGGTAGTTAACTGCATGCGCTGCGCAAAATGCATTACAGTTTGTCCTATGGGACTGGAACCTCACCTGCTTATGCCTGCCACGGAATTCGGCAAGTGGGAGCTTGCAGAAGAAGAGAGAATACTGGATTGTATGGAATGCGGCTCGTGCAGCTATATATGTCCCTCGGGAAGACCGCTTCTCGACTATATTAGGCTAGGCAAATCAACTGTAAGTAAAATTATCAGATCAAGGAAACAGTAATGGACAAACTTATTACCGTCTCTCCGTCCCCGCATGTATACGGGGATGATAACGTAAAAAAGCTGATGTACGGGGTAATATATGCTCTGATACCGGCATTCCTCGTCTCGGTCTATTTTTTCGGGATCGGAGCTCTTATAGTAACCTCAATATCTGTCGTTTCATGTGTGATGTTTGAATACCTGATACAGAAATACATGATGAAGACCGAACCAACTGTTAGCGATGGTTCGGCAGCGGTTACGGGGGTGCTCCTGGCCATGAACCTGCCTACCAACATGCCGTGGTGGATAATCGTCATTGGCGCCCTGGTGGCAATCGGGGTGGGAAAAATGTCTTTCGGGGGACTTGGCAATAATCCTTTCAATCCCGCCCTGGTAGGCCGTGTTTTCCTCTTTATCTCTTTCCCTGTGCAGATGACAAGCTGGCCCGAGCCTATCGTATCACGATTGCAGTATGCTGATGCCGCAACGGGAGCAACCCCGCTGGCAGTGATAAAGGAGGGGCTTGCAGCAGGGGTGCCCATGTCACGGCTTGCTGAGCAGATACCCGGATACCTTGATCTTTTCATAGGACATCTCCACGGCAGTATGGGTGAGATATCGGCCCTTGCATTACTGGCAGGAGGTATATTTATGTTAACCAGGAAAATCATTACATGGCACATACCTGTATCAATATTCCTTACGGTATTCCTTTTTACTGGTATCCTCTGGCTGATAAACCCCTACGATAATGCCGATCCTTTGTTTCATCTTATAACCGGGGGACTTGTCCTGGGGGCGGTTTACATGGCAACCGACTATGCTACTTCGCCGATGACACCAAAAGGGATGTGGATATTCGGCATAGGTATCGGGGTAATAACCGTTGCTATAAGGGTTTACGGAGCATACCCCGAGGGTATATCATTTGCGATCCTGATAATGAACTCGTTTGTTCCCCTGATAAATAAATATGTCAAACCCAATAGATTTGGAGAGGAGGTAAAAAATGGCTAAAAGAGAATCCACCTTCTTCAATATGGTGCTGGCGCTGCTTACAATAACCCTTGTTGCTTCAGCCTCACTGGGATTCATTTATGAACTTACAAAAGAACCTATAGAAGCGGCCAGGGCAGCCAGGAAAAACAATGCCATCAGGGCTGTGGTGCCTGATTTTGACAACAGCCCCACCGAAGAGCAATATACAATTGCGGCGGCAGGAGGAGAGCTGGTGTTCTACCCTGCCAAAAAGGACGGTGAACTGGTGGGCACTGCCATTGAAACATTTACGAACAGGGGTTTCAGCGGGACGATCAAATTGATGGTGGGACTGCTTCCTGACGGCACGATTCACGGGATAGAAGTACTCGAGCATAAAGAGACTCCCGGACTTGGTGATAAGATGGAGAGCGACAAATCTGATTTCAGCGCCCAGTTTGAGGGACAGAAGCCTGAAGACTTTCGCCTGCGGCTCAGGCAGGACGGAGGCGACGTTGACGGTATAACAGCTACCACCATCAGCTCCCGGGCCTACTGTGAGGCTGTGCAGCTGGCATATGACCTCTACATCGACAAGGACGCCGATGTCTCATACGAGCTCCCTGCCCGGGAGGATGCGGTTGAAAGGGTTCTGGAAGACTTTACCAACAATCCACTCCAGGAAGAGTACCGGGTAGTGGTAAATGGAAATGAATATACCGTGTTCCCCGGAAGAAGGGGAAGGAGGTATACCGGACTGGCAGTTGATATACTCTCAGAAGCAGGATATATAGGCCCGATAAGGCTGATGGTTGGGTTCGACAGTGAAGGGGTGATCACCGGCATAGAGGTGCTCGGACACGAAGAGACACCGGGTTACGGCGACCTGATAGAGAATGCAAGGTCGGATTTCTATAAACAGTTCATCGGACTGAACCCCGGCGAGGATAATGTAAGGCTTAAGGAAGAAGGGGGTATAATAGACGGTATAAGCGGTGCGACAGTTACCGCAAACGCTTATTGTGAGGCAGTGCGCAGCGCATGGGATATTTTCCGGAAGGCCGGGAACTGATTGCGCCCTGAATATCAGACCGCAACCTTGCAGCTGAAACCGATAAAAGGAAATACAAAATAAGCTCTGAAACTATGGACCAGGCAAAAAATTTCACCAAGGGATTTATTAGGGAAAACCCGGTTTTCATCCTGATGCTGGGGTTATGTCCCGCCCTTGGTACTACAACATCTGCATTCAACGGCATGGGTATGGGACTGGCAACGATGTTTGTCGTTCTGATGTCGAATATCGTCGTGTCACTTATAAAGAACTTTGTGCCAAACAAGGTCAGAATTCCCTGCTATATCGTTATCATCGCTTCATTCGTCACCATAGTGGACCTTGTAATGGCAGGTTTCATGCCTGCACTTCATGAACAGCTGGGGCTGTTCATCCCGCTGATAGTGGTAAACTGTTTCGTGCTTGGCAGGGCCGAAGCCTTTGCGTCCAAAAACACACTGCTGTCATCGGTAATCGACGGAACAGGTATGGGACTGGGCTTTACGCTTGCCCTCACGCTTCTGGGCGCTGCACGTGAAATACTCGGCAGCAACGCGATCTTCGGCCTGCAATTCATTCAGGGTGATGGCATGCTTGTTTTTATCCTGGCCCCCGGGGCATTTATCGCACTGGGTTACCTTATAGCTCTTGCAAACAAACTTAACAAACAGTAATACGATAAAGCCATGGAATATATAGTAATCGTACTTTCAGCTATCCTGGTAAACAATATCGTGCTGGCACAATTCCTCGGGCTATGCCCGTTCTTCGGGGTGTCAGGCAAAATTTCCACGGCTGCAGGAATGGGTGGCGCGGTGCTTTTTGTAATGACCATTGCAGCTATAGTAACCTATATGATCTCGCACTATATCCTCATCCCGTTCGACCTGATCTACCTGCGCACAATAACATACATCCTGGTTATCTCTTCGCTGGTGCAGATGGTGGAGATCATCCTTAAAAAGGTAAGTCCCCCCCTCTACCAGGCACTTGGTATATTCCTGCCCCTGATGACCACCAACTGTGCAATTCTTGGGGTTGCCATCCTGGTCATACAGAACGAGTACACCCTTATGAGCGGCGTTGTATTCGCGGTAGCTCATTCAATAGGCTTCACGCTTGCACTGGTTATCCTTGCCGGCATCCGCGAGCAGCTTGAGCTGGTTAACGTTCCAAAAGGTATGAAAGGCAATCCTATAATACTTGTTGCAGCAGGACTTCTGGCACTCGCTTTCATGGGATTTGCAGGAATAGTTTAGGGATTACGCTTTCGCGGAAAAAGAGACAGCAAGACATATGGCGCCACGCAGGCGCCCCAAACTAAAACCAGCTTGTCATGACCCTGAAAATCATCAATGTCGCCGCATTCACCCTCATGATCGTCATGAATTACCTGGCAAATGCCCTGCCGCTTGGCGGCAAGACCACCGGTGAGCTGTCGGCCCAGTACCCTAACCTTTTTGTGCCAGCAGGTATAACATTTTCAATCTGGGGAGTAATATACCTGTTGCTGCTGCTTTTCTGCATCCTGCAGTTCATGTCAGATCACAGGGAAATCGTGCAGTCCATCGGATGGCTCTTTGCTGCCAGCTGTCTGCTGAATGCCCTGTGGATAGTCACCTGGCATTACGAGAAAATGGCCCTGTCAATATTGGTAATGGTGCTTCTCCTGGCTGTGCTTACTGCAATAAGCTCAAGGCTCACAGGTTTCCCGGCCGGCATTGCCAGAGCGGCCTTCGGCATATACCTGGGCTGGATATGCATTGCCACAATTGCAAACGTAACCGCCCTGCTTGTGGCTGCCAACTGGCAGGGCTGGGGGTTGTCGCAAGAAACATGGGCAGTGGTGATGATTCTGGCGGGAGCGGTGATTACAATCCTTGTAATCCAGAACTACCGTAATCCTTTCGCGGGACTGGCGGTTATTTGGGCGCTTGCAGGGATAATGATCGCCCGGTGGCCGGATAACAGGGCAATACTTGTAGTCGCAGCCGTATCTGCCATAGCCGTTGCGATAATAACAGTATTGGCCGCCGTCCGCAAACCTGCTCCCGGATAAAGCAGCACACTGACTGACAGCCGGTAATAAGGATGGCAGCCTTCAACCGTAAAAGTTCCATGGAGTGGACCGGGTTTTCCCGGAGCAGGGTCCCGGGGAAAGGTCATTTCACATAAAAATCGAGAAGCATCTCATCATTCAGCCAGGCCTGCAGCCTGTCGCCGACACTTACCGGCCCCACTCCGGCAGGGGTGCCGGTAAAGATCAGGTCTCCTATCTTAAGGGTAATGAACTGTGAAATATATGATATTATATGATCGAACGAAAAGATCATCTGCGATGAGCTCCCTTCCTGCACGGTTTTACCGTTTATATCAAGCCGGATCGGGATATTGCCGGGGTCGCCTGTTTCACTTTTTTTGACGAACCTTCCCAGAGGGGCTGAATTGTCAAAAGCCTTGGAAATCTCCCACGGCAACCCCTTCTCCTTGCACCTGTCCTGCAGGTCACGGGCCGTGAAATCAATTCCTGCAGTTATTTCATCGTAATACCTGTGTGCAAAACGCTGGTCGATATTTCTGCCAAGACGGTTGATCCTGATTACTATCTCAACCTCATGGTGAATATTTGATGAAAAATCAGGGTAGAAGAATGGCCTGTTGTTTAGTACCAGCGAGGTGTCAGGCTTAAGAAAAAATACCGGCTTCTCAGGCACCGGGTTGTTAAGTTCCCTGGCATGATCAGCATAATTTCGGCCAATACAAATTATCTTCATCAGGTTCCGGTTCCTACTTGTTGAATTTCCTGAGCTTTATGTTTGTAAGGACCTTCTTTGTATACTGGGGAAAGTCTGCATTCATTATCCAGCTGTAATAACCCGGATCCTTTTCAAGCACCTCCTCAACCGGGACTCCCTTGTACTTGCCAAAGTTTATCACTTCGACATCATTATCATTGTAGACGATTCGTCCCATGTAATCAACATTGCGGTTGTGCGAAGAGAACGCCGAAAGCATATCCACATCATTTTCAAGATCACCGTACCTGTCAATCTGGGCCTGCAGGATCTCATAAGTGGCCCGGGTATCTGCTTCGGCGCTGTGTGCATCATCCAGCTCCCTGTTGCAGTAAAACCGGTATGCAGCACCAAGGTTGCGCTGCTCCATCTTCATAAAGATGATCATCACATCGATGAACTTGCGCTTTTTCATGTCAAAATCGACATTGGTCCTCAAAAACTCCTCGGCAAGCAGGGGGATATCAAACTTGTTTGAATTAAACCCGGCAAAATCACATCCCTCAAACTCATTGGCAAGTTTTTGAGCAACCTGCTGGAAAGCAGGAGCATCTTTTACGTCATTGTCTGATATGCCATGTATAGCAGTGGATTCAGGCGGGATTGGCATTCCGGGATTAATGAGCCAGGTTCTTGTCTCCTCCTTGCCATCCGGGTACACCTTCAGGTATGACAGTTCGACAATCCTGTCCTTGACAACGTCAATCCCTGTGGTTTCAAGATCAAAAAAGATCAGCGGGTTCTTAAGCTTCAGTTTGTTCATGATATTGTTTTGCAGGAAAGCCCTGCTATACGTTTATCATCATAGGCATGAGAAGCATCAGCAGGTCCTCCTCATCACTCTCTTTTTCAGCAGGCAAAAGAAGACCTGCCCTGGAGGGATCACTAAGCTCCATTATCACCTCCCGGGAAGCAAGATTGTTTAGTATCTCGATCAGGAATGTGGATTTGAAACCTATCTCCATCTTATCCCCTTCATACTGGCACTGAAGCCTCTCATATGCAGAGATACTGAAATCAATATCCTGAGCAGATGTGGTAATCTGGTTCTCATCCAGTTCCAGCTTGACCAGGTTACTGGCCTGGCTGGAGAATACCGAAACCCTTTTCAACGAATTGATAATATCCAGCCTGTCGATCACAAGCTTATTGGGGTTGTCGGCAGGGATCACCGAGCTGTAGTTGGGATAATTCCCTTCAACAAGCCTGCAGACCAGTTTATAATCAGTAAGGGTGAACAGTGCATTCTTATCATCAAACTCAACTATTACTTCGCCTTTTTCACGTGCAAGGATATTTCTCAGCAATGATGCAGGTTTCTTTGGAAGGATGAATGAGGACTGCTCCTCCGTTTTCACATCAAATCTTTTATATCTGACCAGCTTATGTGCATCTGATGCCACAAAGATCATATTGTCAGGAGTAAAGTCAAGGAAGATACCGTTCATAACGGGCCTCAGCTCATCATCAGCAGTGGCAAATATTGTTTTGGATATACCATTGAGCATAACATCAGCGCCCATCTTTACAGTAACCTTAATATCGTCCTTAAGGACCGGGTACTGCGGGAAGTCCTCACCGCTCTGCCCTACCACATTGAATTTACCGTTCTCCGTGGTAATGGCAACCGAGTAGTTCTCTTCTGAAATTTCAAACGTCAGCGGTTGTTCAGGAAACTCCCTGAGCGTATCGGTAAGGATCCTGGCCGGTAATGCTACAAGCCCCCCTCCGGATGTATTATCCAGATCCATCCTTGTGGTCAGGGTAGATTCCAGGTCGGAAGCCGTTATTACCAGCTCATTATCCTTCAGGTTAAACAAAAAATTATCCAGGATTGGCAGGGTGTTTTTTGTGCTGATTACCCGGCTGACAGCCTGAAGGTGATTCAGCAGATCGGTGCTGGAAACAACAAACTTCATATGATAGTGGTTTTATTAGTAATTGCGTTCTTAAAATACTTTGTTTATGTGCATCTTACGGGAAAAATGCAAATACCAATAATACAAAAAAAAAATAACCTGAACAATATGTGATGCACATCGAATAAATTCCGTACTACCTGCCTTCCCGAAGAAAATACGATGAGCTTCGCAAAAGCAGGTCAACCGAATGATATGGCACTACTACCATGTCTGCACCCCCGTCTGAAATCCCGTGCAGCCTGAAAATATCAAAAACCGGATCGCCATCCTCATAACCGCTGATAATCCTGTGCAATGAAAGTTCAGAAACATATCCTTCACGGCATGTAACTCTTATATAGTGGTCATGACCGGCAACTAAAAGTGAGTCGGCCATCAGGGCCTCATCCTCCCGGGCCGGTCTTTCAAACGGAACATATATGAAATTTGAAAGGAACCGTATAACCAGGGAATCGTTTATACCATCATATTCATCATTGCCGGGATAAGCAAATAAACGGTAATGCTGCCTTTGCGGCTGCCGGAGAACAAACGACCCGTCGGTGTCTTCCCTGTGATGTACAACCACCTCACTTATATCACCCGGGCGATAGCTGAACAGCACGTTAGGCCGCCAGTAACCCTGATCAACCACGAAAACAGAGGCAACATGTCCCTCAAAACCAATAATATCAACAATATAAGGCTGGCCATATCCATCCCTGATCATATAGGTGGGCGACCCCTGCCCCGGAGACCATACGCGAAATTTTCGTGATCTGCGTCCGGCAGCAGCTTCGACAGTAACCGCCTCTTCGGCAAGGCTTTTCATTACATCATCCCTCTGAGAAAGGGGAACGGGACTACTCACGCGCAACCTCCCAAATGTCTGAAGGAGCATGTCAACTGCCTCTTTCCTTGCTTCAAACCGGGAGTTTAGAATCCATATATCACCTTCCCGTTCGAGTTTTATCTCGCTGTTGCCATCGCAAATTACAATCCTGTCAACCCTCTCATAATTTTTAACAGCAAACCTGGTCTCCCATTTTCCCAGTGTTGTAGCACCCCTGTAGTGACGGATCAGGACAACAAGCAGGGCAAGCAGCAACACCGCAGCCATATGGTATCTGTATTTACGCATGGCACCTGTTGTCGTCATCTGTAACTGTAGAGCCTTTTACGGATATAATTATAAATAAGTCCGGCAATAACAATCAGGATAAATGGCACCGTGAGATTGATGACCTGCCATGCAGTACGCTCTTCACGCAATCTCTGGCGGTCAAGCAACCTCAGTCTCAGCTCGCGGGTTCGCAACTCCATCAACCCGTGTTCATCAAGAAGGTAATTCAGGGCATTGACGATAAACTCCCTGTTTCCGAATGTCTGCTCCGAATACCTGTCATAACCTAGCGGCAATGGTTCAGGTACACCTCCTGATACGGTAACATCATTCCTTATTATATCTCCGTCGGAGACAACCAGCATGCGGGTCAATTCACCCCTATCCCTGAAACCGGGGTCATCCCGTCCTATTATCCCTGATATTATCCTGTTGGCAAAAACAGATGTGAACTCTCCCTCAAGCATTACAGCAACAGGCTGCCCACCCAGGTTAAAGTCGCTGCTGCGAGGCTCCTTTCGGGCCATGTCAAGACTTACAAGAACAGGGGCATTGACCACGCGGGTAGCGGGAGAAGACCTAAGCAATACGTCCCGTCTTATTAGCGGATCCGTGCCAACGGTATCGATAACACTTGCAAATTCGGCTTTTACATAGTTAAGGCCCCTGGTAACGGGGTGGTTGTCATCTCCTGCCAGAAGCGGAGAAAAATACCAGGGTGCAGGCACAAACCTGGCCTCCTGTCCGGCCAGACCCACATTTACCGGAATAAGAAGGCAGTTTATATCCATTATGAGGTTGGGATTAAGCCTTACCCCATACCGGAAAAGCTGGTCATCCAGGTTCAGATCCTTGATCAGGGCTACAGCTTCACTCTGATATGTAAGGCTATCCAGATCGATAGCAACCGGATCAATAAACCACATAACACTGCCGCCTCTCATTATATACTGGTCTATCACATATTTTTCCCGTTCGGAAAAAGGCCTGAGCGGTTTGGCAATAATCACTGCATCATAGTCGTCAAGGCTGCGGGGGTCATCCGGGTCAATACGCCCCCGGTATATATCATAATACCGGGCCATAGCATTACTGGCTCCCGACACCAGCATTTCATCGAGCTCTCCGTGCCCTTCTATAAACGCAATCCTTCTGGCTTCAGGATCTGTTATCGAGTACAAAGCACTGGCAAATTCATATTCGAGTCCCTGTATGGAATTGTTCAGGTTCTGCTCAGCGTGCAGCGCAGGATTATTCCTTAAAAGATTCACCGGGATCTCAAGTCCCTTGTAAGTGACTAAAGCTCCTGGAAAAACAAGCCTTTGGGAACGTCCTCCTCCCCTTTCCGTTATTTCGATATTTGTGGGATTAAGGCCCTTGCCATGCAACTGCCTGAACAGATCGTTCCTTACCGAAGCATCATCAAAATCTGAAGGGTCAATGAATTCATAATGCAGCCTTGTGCCTGCGACCACCCTGAACTCATCAAGCAAATCCCTTACCGAGTTCCTCATACGTCTGAAACCTGCAGGCAGGTCACCATCAAGGTAAACCCTGACATGAACCACATCATCGAGCCTGTTGAGAACCTCGCGGGAGGCGTCTGAAAGCGTGTAACGCTTGTCTGCCGTCAGATCAGCCCTGTAATAAACATGTCCTGAGATCATACCTATCAGTACCAGTCCCCCCAGCAGGAAGGCCGGCCCCGCATAATGCCTTTTCTTCCTGCCTTCCAAAACGTTCGCGGTAAGGTAAACAAAGAAAGTGATAAGTGAGAGGAAATAGACTATGTTGCGCGAATCGACCACTCCTCTTGAAACAGACCTGTAATGTTCATTTATACCCAGGTGAAGAAGGAGTTCCTGGATACCTGAAGGCAAAGGCAGAATGCTGATCATCTCAAAACCCGTAAAGAAGAAAAAGCACAGAAGCACGGTCAGTATGAAGGCAAAGATCTGGTTCCCTGTAAGAGAAGATGCGAAAAGGCCTATCGCGGCATAACAGCTTGCCAGAAATACAAGTCCGATATAGGATCCCCAGATGGCGCCGGCATCAAGATTACCCGGGGGATTTCCGAGGGAGTGAACAGACCAGAACCAGATTAGCGTGGGCAGCAGGGTAATGACAATCAAAACAACTGCGGCGGCAAACTTGGCAGTGACAATATTAAGATCACTTAAAGGCCTAACGTGCAGCAGCTCAAGGGTGCCTGACCTTTTTTCTTCGGCAAACAATCGCATGGTTACGGCAGGTACCAGGAAAAGGAAAACCCATGGAGCAATAATAAAGAGTGTATCAAGTGTTGCATACCCGCTGTCGGGTATGTTGAGCTCTCCGGGGAATACCCATATAAAGAGCCCGCTCACCACGAGGAACACTCCGGCAGAAACATAGCCTGTGAGTGAACTGAAAAAGCTGCCTACTTCTTTTAATACCAGTACAAACATCTCTCTGAAGGGTTTTCATAACCGGCTGCGGTGCCGGACCGGCCTGATTATCTCAGAACAGTTCATCAATTTGTTTTACTTTTACGCCATTATAGTAGAACTGCAATATATCAATAAAATTATAACCACGGGCAGCCATTTCCATTGCTCCTTCCTGGCATAGTCCTACACCATGACCGTGTCCCCTTCCCCTGAAACGGAGCATTCCCGAAGGATTGGACACATCTATATCAAACCAGGCCGACCTCAGATTCCAGTCATTCCTGATCACCCTTAAAGGGATGCTTACCTCTCCTATCGTATAGAAAGACTGCCTTGCAGGTTGCCGGAGACTGAATGACTGGCGACCCGGCCCTGTATCTCCCGGATCAAACCCATGCCGTGCAAGGTATTCCTGCCACTCATCCCCGTCAATATCCGCATGCCACGATGCATTGCGGCCTCCCCTGCAATAAGGATCGGTTATGGAGCGCAGATAGGACCTGTAAACGACCCAGGCATCCTCTGAGTTAACTGTTTGTCCACCGCAATTGGAATGAAAAGCAGCAGTGATCAGGGTATTGTCATCATTAACAATTACCAGCCCTTCCGTGAGGCTGACAGCTTCATAGATAGTTTCATTACCTGTAAGACGCCCCTTGTAAACCTGGCAATGAACCGCGTCACAAAGGTGGAAATCTTCGTCTGAATGCCTGTTGATATTTCCATAAAGGTAAGTCCGGCTTATTATTGCCTGTACCATGTAAAACATCTGTGACCATCCGTTACCGGCTTCTGCCTCAACGACGCCACCCAGGTAGTTGTGTTCATCAACTTTGTTTATGATGCTCAGGCGACCGTACTCTGACCGCACTTCAAGGTTGCCGTAATACAGGGATCTTTCTGCTGCCGGTTCGGAAGGCTTTATGCCGAACAGGCTGAACTCCAAGGTCTCACTGAATGACACCCTCGAAAAAACACCAATAGGCCCGGACTGATCCCTGACCATCAGGCTGTCGCCACGTATTGCTATATACAACAGTTCATTATGACCATAAATCCCGATCTCGTTTCCGTCTGCAGTCAGTGTGTACCGTCCCTTTTCAGCCGAGACCATTATTGACGACAATGACTGTTCATTGAACAGGCTGATCAGGAAGTTGCCGGGTCGTGCCGGCACAGTAAACAACATTAAAGCAATTATCACATATAGACTTCTCATAATTAATTATTTGCCAATTCCCAGGTAGCCGGCAATTTTACCGGCAGCCCTCTCTGAGGCACCTGCGCTGCCAACCAGTAATCGCAGCCTGTTCATCTCCGAAAGCATATTCTCCCGGTATACATGATCGGATAGGATCCGGTCCATCTCTTCAGCCAGGTTCCTGCTGCTCAACCGGTCCTGCAATAGTTCCCTGACCACCTCCTTTTCAAGTATAAGGTTTACAAGAGAGATATACCTGACCCTTATAAACATCCGGGCTATCTGATACGACACAAACGAGCCCCGGTAACATACCACAAACGGAATACCAAGGAGTCCGGTCTCCAGGGTAGCCGTACCGCTTACTACTATCGCTGCCGAAGAGTGCTGCAGCAAGGCATAGGTTTCATTGAACAATACGGTAAATTTCCCTCCGGTAATCCTCTGGTAAATATCTGGTGGAACAGATGGTGCCCCTGCTATCACAAACCGGTAACCACTGAACCGGCCTGCAACAGACAGCATAACAGGCAGGCATCCGTTGATCTCCTGGATCCTGCTTCCGGGAAGAACAGCTATCAGGGGTTTATCGCCGACGCCTGTCCTGGTCCTGAACATTTCAGCACTCTCACTCCTGCAACTCCGGTTTTCTATAGCATCAGCAACAGGGTTGCCCACATAATCCACCTGAAAGCCATATCGCCTGAAAAATTCTGTCTCGAACGGAAGAATGGTCAGCATATGGTCTACATATTTTTTTATGATTTTCACCCGCGAACTGTTCCAGGCCCATACTTTCGGGGAGATATAGTAAATAACCCTGATCCCGTGCTTTTTGGCATACCGTGCCATCCGGAGGTTAAAGCCGGGGTAATCGATAAGTATCAGTGCATCGGGGCTGAACCTGATCAGATCTTTCCTGCAAAGGCGCAGGGCCCTGAATATTTTCCCGATATTCTTCAAAACCTCCCAGAATCCCATGAAACTGGTGGTGTTTATATGTCGGACCAGTGTGCCACCCGCGGCCTTCATAAGGTCACCCCCCCAGAACCTGAAATCTGCATCAGGATCAAAATCCCTGATAGCCTTCATAAGCTTGGAACCGTGCAGGTCACCGGAGGCCTCGCCGGCAATGATGTAATACCTCATCCGGACAAAACCTTAACTATTAGTATAACCCCTGCATATGAGAAAGTAGCGAAAAGAACCCCCCGTGCAGAAAACAGGTAGTTCTTCCTGATGAAAAGATAAAAGATGGCAAGGTTAGGCAAAATATTCAGGCTAAGCAGGGAGGCAAGGATACCCCTGAACCATACATACCTGATAAACTCAGGGATAGAGATATCTCCGTACCTGATAAGGTAGAATACCAGGAACGTTAAAAGCGGCAGAACAAGTCCGGCAACAAGACCTGTTGTCTGTGAATTAAGTTCCGGCTTTCTCATAAGCAGCAGTAAGTTTTGCCATCGCCTCCCGGTCAGAATAATCGGTCCTTACAGGGACTACCGACACAAAATTGTTTCTGAGCGCCCATTCGTCTGTATCTTCAGCATCGGGCTCATAGTTCTCAAAATAACCTGTAAGCCAGTAATAATCCCTCTTGTGAGGATCTGTCCGCTTGTCAAACTCCTCGATCCAAAGTCCTCTTGCCTGTCTGCATATCCTGATTCCCCCTATATTCGCCGAAGGCACGCTGGGAAAGTTAACATTAAGGCATATCCCCGGGGGCAGTCCGTCTGTCAGAGTCTTTTTAATTATCTTCTCACCATAAAGGATACAGCTTGAAAAATCAGGTCTTGATGAAAAATCGGTTATGGAAAGTCCAACACTGGGTATACCATGCAGCCCTCCCTCAATTGCAGCTGCCATGGTGCCACTGTAAACAACCGATATGGACGAATTTGAGCCATGGTTTATGCCCGACAGCAGAAGCGCTGGTTTCCGGTCCAGCAGCTGGTTGACGGCCAGTTTTACACAATCGGCCGGAGTTCCTGAGCAGGACCATAATTCAAGACCCTCATCTTCCCTGATCCTTTTAATCCTCAAAGGGTATTTAATGGTAATTGCATGTGACATACCTGACCTGCCTTCATCGGGAGCGACAGCAACCACATCTCCAATTTTCAGGGCCATCTCTATCAGGGTCTTAAGTCCGGGAGCATTAACCCCGTCATCATTGGTCACCAAAATCAGGGGCCTGTTATTGTCTGGTTTCAATTTTCGCTGGTTTTTAGTAATAATATGCAAATATACCCAATGTTTTGGGCACCCGGCAAGCCTGAAGTCTATTTTTTATTTACTTTTGAATTTTTAAACTCAATTTTCAATCTACATGAAGATAGCACTGAACTGGATGAAACAATACCTGGAAACAGGCCTTGATGAGTCTGAAATAGCCGGTATCCTCACAGACATCGGACTGGAAGTGGAAGGCATTGAAACTTTTGAGTCTGTTGCCGGGGGACTGGAAAAGGTGGTTGTGGGAGAAGTTGTTTCATGCAGAAAGCACCCGGGAGCCGACAAGCTTGTGCTGGCCGGCGTAAATACCGGCGAAGGAAGAACCCGTCAGATTGTATGCGGGGCCCCGAATGTGTCGGAAGGGCAAAAAGTGATTGTTGCCCTCCCTGGATCTGAGCTTCAGTTCAGCAACAGAACGCTCAGGATCAGTGAAACCACAATCAGGGGAGAAGAATCAGAAGGGATGATATGTGCCGAGGATGAGCTGGGACTGGGTGATTCACATGAAGGTATCATGGTGCTTGATAATGATGCTGTACCCGGCACACCTGCAGCTGAATACTTCAGAATTGAGAAAGACACCGTGTTTGAGATTGGCCTTACCCCTAACAGAATTGATGCTGCTTCTCATTTCGGTGTTGCACGTGATCTTGCCGCAAGGCTGGGTTTAACTGAGGCCGTCAGGCTTTACCGGCCTTCTGTTGAGGATTTCAGACCTGACAATGACAGCTTTCCGGTTGAAATTATTATTGATGATCCGCAGGCGTGCAAAAGGTATAGCGGACTGACCATTTGCGGCATTACTTTGGCCCCTTCGCCTCAATGGCTTCAGAACAGGCTGAGGTCCATAGGGCTTAAACCTGTAAACAATGTGGTCGACATAACCAATTTCGTCCTTCATGAAACGGGGCAGCCACTCCATGCTTTTAACGCGTCCAGTATAAAAGGCAAAAAGGTGATTGTGGGACATCTTCCCCCCGGCTCAAAACTTATCACGCTCGATGACGAAGAGAGGGAGATTGATGCCGAAGACCTGATAATCTGTAATGAGAGCGAAGGAATGTGTATAGCTGGTGTGCTTGGAGGCAAATACACCGGGGTTGACGAAAACACCACTGACATTTTTTTGGAAAGTGCCTGCTTCGACCCAATATCTGTAAGAAAAACAGCCCGCCGGCACGGGATAAGCACCGATGCCTCATTCAGGTTTGAACGCGGAACCGACCCCTCCGTCACAGTTTACGCCCTTAAACGGGCCGCTCTACTTATAAAGGAAATAGCCGGCGGCGATATATCGTCGGATGTGACCGATGTTTACCCGGTTTCAGCCGAACCGGCCATGATCCTGCTCGATACCGGATATGTTAATACTCTTGTGGGGACGGCAATACCCCTTGATGAAATCAGGAAAATCCTCTCTTCTCTCGATTTCAGGATCGCTGAAGAAAAAAAGGAAAGTTTGCTGGTTGAGGCACCCCTTTACAGGGTGGAGGTTACCAGGCCGGCAGATGTGGTAGAGGAGATCCTTCGCATATACGGTTACAACCGGGTACCGGTGCCTCTTACTGTGCACTCCACACTTTCGTACTCAGAAAAACCCGACCGCGAGAAATACCTGCACACCGTGGCCGGCTTGTTGAGCAGCCTGGGATTTAACGAGATCATGTGCAACTCGCTTACAAGGTCCTCTTATTATAAAGAGCTTCAAGCCTTTCCTGAAAAACATCTTGTGAAAATATTAAACCCCCTCAGCACCGATCTTGACAGCCTGCGTCAGACTCTGCTTTTTGGGGGACTCGAAACGATTCTTTACAATTCAAACAGAAAGAATTCCGACCTCCGACTTTATGAGTTTGGCAATGTATATAGCTGCACTGAATCCGGTTCAGGAAAAAAGGGGCTGGAAAAGTATTCGGAGAGTATGCAACTGGGACTTTTCCTTTCGGGGAAAACTTCGAAGCCCTTATGGAACAGTAATGATAAGGACGCCGACTTTTTCGATATAAAAGCCTATGTTTCATCTGTTTTTAAAAGAACAGGGCTGGATCAGGAAGAATTTGAACATAATGAAACGAAATCGGACATATTTAGTTACGGATTAAGAATTTCAAAAGGAAAGGAAATATTTGCCGAATTCGGGAAAGTTGATCCCCGTATTTGCAGTATCACAGGTATAAAAAACAGTGTGTTTTTTGCCAGTATATGGTGGGAGACTATGGTTAATGAAGCATCCAGAAAGAAGATCGCCTATTCTGAATTACCACGCTTCCCCGAAGTGCGGCGTGATCTCGCCATGGAACTTGACAGGGAGGTTAATTACAGTACAATAAAAGAAATTGCCTATAAAACAGAGAAAAAACTTTTAAAAGACATAGTTCTTTTTGATATTTACGAAGGAGAAAAAATAGCCCCCGGCAAAAAATCCTACGCGGTCAGTTTTATATTGCAGGATATTAAGGGAACAATGCGTGACGAGACCATAGATGCTGTCATGGTGAAACTGGCCGGGGCATTTGAAAGGGAAGCCGGAGCGAGGATCAGGAAATAAGGCAGTGATTTTGACAACATCGTAGACAGGAGCTCCGTTTTAATCCCGACAGAGCAACCGGCAATTTGTGTGACATTTTACACAATCAGTATTAATGCAATTAAAGAGGACCTCACTATGCGGCCTCACCAAACCAAATCAAAACAATAATAAATTATGAGACAGATTACTTTGCTTGCATTTATTGCCCTGGCTCTACTTTTTGCTGGAAGCACCCAGGAAGCCTCGGCACAAAGACGTTATGTTGACCATTCCGAAGTTGACGGAGTTATTATCCAGTACAGGTGGGCTAATTCTGACTGGCGCGACAGTGACAGTCCCCTCGAACTGAGGCTCCGGATACGGAACAGGAACAGGCACCCCGTATCGGTAAGCTATGTTGTCGAATTCTATATGGGCCCTGAGCTCAAGGAGAGCAGTGACCTGACAGAGTTGTGCATCAACTCAAGGCGATCCAAAACAGGAAGGCTGAATGGCATGTATTACCAGAGCGGAATCCTCAGCAACGAAGATCTTCAATCAGAGGAGTTCAGCTGGGAAATAGAAGATCTTGAAATTAAAGAAGTGGATGAGTGCAGGTAAACTTGATTCATGCCTGATTCGCTTTTGAACATTTTGGTTTTTTTTATACTTTTAGGCTCTTCAAAAACCAACAATTAACTAAACTAATATCATGGCAACAACAAAGAAGGTAAAAGGAATTATTGGAATCCTTACCGGAGGAGGAGACGTTCCGGGACTGAATCCCGCCATAAGGGCGGTTACTATAAGGGCTATCCGCGAAGGGTATAAGGTAATAGGCATCAGGAGAGGATGGGCCGGCATAATGGAGATGAAACCCGAACCCAAAGCCAACAACAAGGAGTTCTATCTTGATCTTACAGAAGAGATCGTCAACAAAGCCGGCCGGACAGGGGGCACCTTCCTGCACAGTTCCCGGACCAACCCAAGCAAGGTAAAGAAGAACCAGGTTCCGGAGCATCTGAAGGACAAATACAAGGAAGAGATCAATGACCTTACACCCGAGGTACTGAAGAACCTGGCCTATCTGAACATTGATTTCCTTATACCTATAGGTGGTGACGACACTCTGAGTTACGGTGTAAGGCTATACAAGGAAGGCTTCAAGGTAATTGCAATTCCCAAAACCATGGATAACGATGTTCCGGGAACCGATTACTGCATTGGGTTCAGTACCTGTATAACCCGTACAATAATGATGACCCATATTCTGCGCACATCAGCAGGATCACATGAGCGTTTCCTGGTGCTTGAGGTGTTCGGCAGGTATGCAGGATTTACCGCAATGTTGCCAACCATGGCCGGAGCAGCAAACCGCTGTGTAATCCCCGAGTACAAATTCGACATGGAAAAACTGACCAGGCTGATGGTGGAAGACCGCAAGAAGAACCCCAGCAACTACTCGGTAGTTTTGGTTTCAGAAGGCGCCATGTTTGAAGGTGGAGAAATGGTGTTCCAAAACCAGGAAAAAGACGCATACGGGCATGCCAAGCTTGGCGGCATAGGCGACCTCGTTTCAAGTGAGATGGTTCAGCTTTCGGCTAAATATAACGGAGGAAGGCCTATCAATGTAATTAACCAGAAACTTGGATACCTGGTAAGGGGAGGTGATCCCGACGCAATTGACTCGATCGCCCCCATGGCTTTCGGCAATCTGGCACTTGACCTTATACTCAAGGGAATACACGGAAGGCTTGTAGTCCTTCAGAACGGCCGGTACGACAACGTACCTATTGATGTTGTTACCAGCTCGAAGAAACTGGTAGACGTTCGGAAACATTACAACACCGACAGGCTGAGGCCGATCTACGAAAGCTTTGAAATGAAGCCCCTCTTCCTGATGACCGGAGAAACCGATAACTGATACCTGCGAATTTGGACAAAATCAGTAATGGGCTGCCAGAAAAGGACAGCCCATTACTGATTCATATACCTGTGCATCGTATCCCGCCTGACCAGAGCGGTTAACAAAATTTTCCGGGCAACCCGGGGGAAGCCAGGGGCATACTAGAACGTAAAGTCAAGTCCTATCGCAAATACCATAACTTCACGGTTATAGATCTCCGTGAACGGAGGCAGGCCCTGCATGGTGAATTCCTTCTGGTCTTCATCATAGAATGTCATAAGGAAGCCCAGGTTAACAGCAATCATATCGTTGATGGCGTAACGTCCTCCCAATCCGATAGAATGAGTTGAAAGGCTGTGGCTGAGGTCACTGTGATATTTTTCATTCACCCCTGTTATGGTACGGAGATAGCCTGTACTTACAAGCAGGCTTTCAGTAACATCATATTCAAGTCCGAGAGCCAGCTCAATGAAATTATTGTCGATGACAACATCATTGTCTACCCTGGTCCCTCCGACAGTCTTCCCGTAATCGGCCGACTTGTCGAAGTAGTAGTGAACCCCGCCTGCAATGTTCAGCTGGGGTGTTGCCTTGAATGCGGCGCCTACCGACAGCATGGCCGGCATATCACTGCGTGTTTTAGCCCTGTCGGGGAACATGCCGGTTTCATCTATTTCGGTGTCATTCTCAAGCTCAAGCTTTGTAAGGAATTCATATTTGATCCCGATATTCAACTGGTCTGAAAGCTGCAGGTTGACACCCAGCAAAGGGGCAATAGCCGAACCGGTCTGGCGCGCATCTACACGCCTGTCTGTCAACTCGCCAGCAAATCCGGCCGCGGTCATAGCTGTGGTGGAATATGCCCCCTGAACCTGGTTTATGGTCATCGATGCATCATACATTGCTCCCAGTCCCCCGGCCAGCTGCATGGCCTGTTCCTCTGAAATAAGAGTCATCTGAACAGCCTGATCAAGCGTAAGTGATCCGGCTCCACCGTCTATAAGAGGCTGAACACTCTGGGCAGCTCCTGAAGCAACGGCAGCAAGGTTGTTAAGGAATTCGCTTCCGCTAACCATTCCTCCACCGGGATTGAGGGGGTGAGCGGGGTTAACCGTAAAATTACGAAGGTGTCCCTTGTAGGTATTGGTAGCAGTAACGTACCGCAATCCGCCGTATACATCAATCATGTCGGCAAGTTGGTAGCTCACTCCAAGTTGTCCGCCGAAAAATATGGAAGAGCCTTCAAAAAAGATATCAATATCATAAGCGTTCGTTGGAAGTCCAAAATTGGTCAATTGCGCAGGAACAGCAGCAAAAGTAGTCTCAAATGAAGGAAGCCCTCTTTCATATTCGGCTCCGCCGCCACCGCCAACGGGCATAAAACCACCCGATACGGCGAGTCTGCCAGTCTTGTATACGGCATAAACGGAAGGGAACAGGGGGGCTGAAACATCACCCTGGTAATAACCGCTGTTGAGAAGAGGCATTGTATTGTCGATTTTTCTTGTCTGCCAGATAGATTGATTGCTGAGCGAAAGATGGAATCCATCTGAAAGTCGTGTCAATCCCGCCGGGTTGTAATAAACTGCATCGATGCCAAGGGAGGCATCACGGGCAAGCATCCTTATATATGAGGCACTCTGGTTGGTATTGGTCATAATACCACCTGCCCATGCAGAATGGATCGCAAAGCCTGCGATCAAAATCAAAGTAAAAAGTTTTTTCATGGCTTTTAAAGGATTAATTCTACTTATTGGTTTAGGGTTATTGTACAAATGAACAAAAAATTATTCGAACCAATTCCGAAAATAATTCTATTTATGAAATTATTATACAATAACCACAACTGTTCAGTTGCTTACATATGTTTTGGAGGGCAATTTTTTCGAACAGGATTCGAATATTATCAGGATCGTGAAATGGTGCAGGTCAGTTACGGATCACGGGAACAACATATGTCCTCTCGCCGGCTGAGACTTTCAGGTAATAGATACCCGGAGGCAGGCCGGGAGTATCAAGCCTGATAACCGGGTTATCCTCAGCAACAGACAGGACCTTGTCATATAACAGCATACCAGCCGCCGACACAAGGTTTACAGTGACACGGGAGAGATCCCTGTCTTTAATACTTATATGCAGTGTTCCGGTAAACGGGTTCGGGAAAACGGAGACCCCTTCCTGATCAATTCCAGGAATCAGGTTGCCGGTCACTATGTTCTCTATTTCAATATCCAGGCTGTCGCCTACGGTTTTTGCGTCCAGTTCAAGAAGGACGTACACCCTAAGCCGGTAGGTTCCCGGCTCAGACAGGTCGGCACCGGTGGCGAATGAATAAAACATATTTTCACCCGGATATATCTCTCCATCAAATATTTCGCTCACTGTCGCAGTGTCATTCAATGAATATCCGAGCTCAAAGCCGGAAAGCACCATGTTCCCGGTGTTCTCAATACCGGCCTCCACAACCTCTGTACCACCCATATCTGCTCCGCTTACAGGCCTTACAATACCAGTCAGTGAAATATCATGCACCTCGGGAACCGTAAGGCTGAGAATAAGAGTGTCATTATGGCTGATTGAATCTGACACATGAACTGTGAACAGGGTTAAATCGTACTGGCCCGGGTCACTCAGATCAACCGGTATGCTGAATGTTACATCAACATGGTCGCCGGGCTCGAGGACAGTTTCGAATGATTCAATCACTGGGGCGTAACCATCAACGGAGTACCCCGCTTCAAATTCTGTTACGGGATAGTTGCCGTAATTCCCTACACGCATGATCAGCGGCTGCATACCTCTGATCCATTGACCCGAAACAGGTGAAACAAGATCTGCAGGCCCGATATCTATAACAGCCTCGTCTTCGAAAAGGGCCACAAGCTTGCCTGGCGGGAACACCACATCGTCTATCCATGCTGCATCATGCCCCTTGCTGACCGAACCGTCTTTAATATACTGCCACCGGAACACACGGTTGCCAGGCTCCACATCAAATTCGGCAGCCGACCATTCATGGAATCCGCTCCATCTTCCGGCTCTGTTCTCATCAATGTAAAACTCAAGAAAGTCGTACCTGGCCTCCGATGAAACCTTTTGGCTGAATGAGATTGTACCCGGACCGGAAACCTTCATCCTTATCCTGATCTCCGAAGTATCATTATGACTGATCATTCCGGAGCGGAGACTGTAACGGCCGGATTCAGAATCAGGAGTGCGGAACCATCCATTCTCAGGGCCGGTATTCCATGGCCTGGCATTAAAAAGTCCGGCAAACTCAAAATCCTCATAAACAGTATTGATCCTGATCGGTAGTTCACCTGCGTAGACAAACCTCTCTGAGGTGATACCTGCTACAAGCGTAGTGAATGACCCATAATCAATATTGGTGCGGGCAGTGATCATTGCATTATGTAAAACCGTATCGCCCGGCATTATAATATTATAAGGCGGATCGGCATCATGGAATACGTAGTACCTGTTGTTCTCGGCAAACCATACCTCTGCATCGTAAATTGCCGCAGACCCTGTATTTACAAACTCAAGTACCGACCTCGCCGTCTCACCGGCCATAAGGTGACCGAACCGTTTGGTTCCATCATTATCTTCAATCCTGAATCCCAGCTTTTCGATCTCCGGGGCCCTGACTTCAATTGTAAAATCCGATACCCAGTGCATGGTGTCGCCACAAGTTACTTTCAGGCTGAAGAACAATATCTCACCGTCAGGCACTTCAGGGGATATGTCAAAACTGAACCCACCCTTAATCTCTTCTTCAGATCCGGGGTCAATGTCAGGTAGCATATATTCCGAGATGACAGCACTTACATTTTTGTTGTCACTTGCAAGTTCAGCAAACAGGTCGCCGGCTGGGGTGTCACCGTAATTTTTGAGGATCAGGTCAAGTGATATTCTCTCGCCCGATTCTGCAAAGCCGTTATTGTTGCCTTCACTGTCATCCAGGCTGAACGACCTGAGAGATATGAACGGACTGCCTGTTTCGGATACGTTTATACCACCAAAATAGGGTCTCCGGTTTTCCCTTGTAACTATAAGCTCATATTCAACCCCGGCAACCAGGCTGTCAAAATCAAGCTGCACTGCGCCCGCCGGTCCGGTATACCTGGCATCAAGCAATTGTCCCTCCGAAGAAAGAGCCACGTAACTGTAGGGATCAGCCATAACAGCCAGGCTTGTTGCACCCGGAGGCACAACATTCTGATATTCTACGGCCAGTGGATCCGGTTCTGAAAAATATATCATAAGCGACGGGTCGCCAAGCAAATGGTAAACCTCCCAGTAATACCTGGTGCGCGCCATGGTAGCCCCTGCACTAACAGCCAGGTTACCGGCCTGCTGGATCTGCCCCTGGGCAACGTACCATTCTGTATATGGCTGCCCCCGTGTATGGAAAAGTCGATCAAAGGCACCCGGACCCGATTGTTCGTACAGCGGACTGGAAGATATTGGTCCCACACCTATTGCCCAGTAAAAATCCTCGTCCCAGTAGGTATCGTTGGAGGCGCCTATATAACCAACAGCACCTTTCCGGTCGGCACGGAGAACCGCTTCGCCGAAACTCTCATAAAGATTAAATTTTGCTGTCTCACAGGCATTGCCGATCATAAGCGGATACATTCCCTCATTTTGAAGGAAAGGTATGTCGTCGACCGACAGCAGTGGATTGTTCCAGCGGTTCCAAAGTCCGTGTCCGGTATAATTAACAAATCCTGCCCCTGATGAGATAAGGTCCTTGATCTCCTGCGTGGTACCGGATTGATGGGGCACGGGAAATGTATGCGCATTGATCCCGAGGGTTTCAT
This sequence comes from Marinilabiliales bacterium, assembly GCA_007695015.1. Taxonomy (NCBI): domain Bacteria; kingdom Pseudomonadati; phylum Bacteroidota; class Bacteroidia; order Marinilabiliales; species Marinilabiliales bacterium. Next base: position 95,470 of record REEN01000055.1, on the reverse strand, counting down.
TAATATAATAGGAGGTGGTGTAATTGAGCTGACCGTTCCCGTGTACATGGGCAAACCTGCTGTCGACCCCGGCAATCAGCACTGAATTATTGAGGAACTCCGTGTCGGGGAAGAGGTATTGCTCATACATGAGGGTCTTTTCTATCTGCGGCAGCAACTCACCGGGATTGTTGGCAGAAAACCTGCCGTAGAAGAGATCGGGAAGGAAATCTCCGTCACCGTCATACTCTGCATAATAGAGATCTGTATAGTGTCCGCCTGAACGGAAGGCAGGGATCTGGTCATGATCTCCCACTATAAGTAAAAAAACCGGTGCAGGATTTTCAGGTGTTGCAGAATGATACAGATCAGCCAGCGCTGCCCTCATTTCCGCAGGCGTACTGCCAACTTCCTCAGTGCCCCTGTACATCTCAATAACCTCGAACCCCTTCCTGGTTTTCCAATCTACAAAACCGGCCAGGTGTTCCTCAAACACAGGATCAGACAATATAACATACCTTACGGGCCCTCCGCTGAAATATGTTTTCAGCCGCTCTTCCCTGAAGTTGAAAATCTTTGATTCAAAAGCAGCCTGGTGCAGGGGAGAATACAGCGACATGCTTCGGTCAGTTTTTTCCGGTTCAGGGTTCAGGAAACCTACCTCAACCTCCAGGTCTCTGTAAACAACAAGCTCTTTTCTCACAGGGTTGTAGCTTACCGGCGAGATCTGCACTCTGGCAATACGCTTCCCCCTCATTACACCGATCTCTTCAATCAACACAAGGTCAGGACCTGTAAACTCGTTTCTTTCGTATACACTCTCAAGAAATACGAATTCATGGTTACGCAAACTATCACTTTTAGACACCGGAGGTTGCTGCGGAATAACCGGATTATTGTAGCCATGATCCTGCATGGCAATTGTTTCCTTTCTGAATGAGATAATATCGTAATACACTTCTGCACCCCGGGGTATCTCAATCAGCCTGCTGGTTACCGGAAGCAAAGGCGCACCGTGTCCGGTGGCCGATCTGTGACCTGTTGATTCAATGACCGTAAAGGTCCCATGGTCAGTATCAATTTCGCCAAGATCAACCGAAGAAATGGTTTGTCTTATCCTGAAGCCCTGGTCACTGTTATCTGATATCTCTGTTGCCGCCGGGCCGGATTCAAACCTGACGGTATTCCTGCCGGTTGAAAAAATAATTCCCGTACCGAGAATGAGCAGCGGTAAAACGGCTAAGAACCTCCGTACAGGATAATATCCGGGACCTGAGAACATATAACCAAAAATAGTGCAAAATTATCCCGCAAAAAAATATAATCTTTTTAAAGATCGTATAAATAAGGCTCTCGCATGTTTTTTTCTGCTGAAATATATTGACTTATAATACTTTTTTTGTAATTTTATTCAAAAGTTTATTAACCAAATTGTTTCAATTATGAAGCAAATTCTGGTATTAATAGCAATAGTGAGCCTTAGCCTGCCGCTCGCAGGACAGTCCTTATCACCCTTTGTCGTATCGGCAGCCGGAGGATTCTCATCCAACGGAGATGTCAACCTCAGCTGGACCTCGGGTGAAACAGTAACTGAAACCCGTTTCTCGAATGATTTTATTCTCACCCAGGGTTTCCAGCAACCTGATATGAGAATTGTATCTGCAGAACATATAAATGAGCCTTTCGACTTAAGGGTATATCCCAATCCTGCAACTGATTTCGTTAGAGTCGAGTGGTCCCGTGAAATAGAAGGATATATCAGTGTCGAACTGTACGATCTTGTTGGCAGGAAACTAATAGACAGGCAATCTGACGGCAGCACCGATTATATAAATATTGAACTGCAATCACTACAGAGATCAACATACCTGCTGAAGGTATTTACATCCGAAGGAGATTTCTCAAAAACATACAGGATAGTAAAATATTGACGGCGGTATCATTCCACCTCAAAAACACAAGACAAAAGCCGGTTCTGCAGGCAGGAACAGTTCCGGCGGAACGGACTTGAGATGGAGCCTGCTGCAAGGCTGTCTCCCGGAAAACCTTTATTGAAAAAACTTTCATTTCCAAATTACGTATAAAGTGGGATAACAGGCTCATTAAAATTCAATTTTTTGTATCTTGCTGATATTTTTTAAGTCATCTGTTATTTTTACTAATTAGTGACATAGTGTATGGCCTTCAGAATTACAGGTTTGTTGCTGCTGATTATTTCTATCCCCCTGCTTTCATGGGGACAGCCAAACAAATACGGGACACCCTTTGTAAGAAATTTCGCCCCTCTCGAATATGGTGCTCCTGAGCAGAACTGGAGCATGGTTCAGGATAAAAGGGGAGTTATGTACTTCGGCAACAATGACAGGGGAGTTCTTGAATTTGACGGATCAAGCTGGCGAAGCATTCCCATTCCCAATAACTCTCCGGTCAGGAGCCTCACAATTGATGACAATGGAACGATCTATGTCGGCGCAATAGGAGAGCTGGGATACCTGGCCCCTGACGAAAGCGGACATTTGCAGTACAGGTCACTTACACACCTTATTGACTCAGCCTTCATTGATTTTCATGACGTATGGAAAACCCATGTTATCAACGATACCGTTTACTTCTGCACGAGTCCGGTAATTTTTATTTATGCCCACAATGAGATCAGAGAAAGACGAATAGCTATGGGCGATGAGGAGCTCTCTCCCTTCATGACCTTTGCAGTAAATAATGAATTGTATACTGGAACGATGCACAGGGGACTTATAAAGCTTTCCGATGACGGCTATGACGTTGTCAAAAACGGCGATCTGTTCGAGATGAAAAATATCCTGGAGATTCTGCCCCATGACGACGAACATGTCTTGATATGCACATACCAGTCAGGTGTTTACCTCTACAACCTCCTTTCCGGGGAAACAGACAGGAATATCATTTTACCGGAAGCACAGCAATATCTGATACAACACGGCCTTTATCATGCAACACACCTTTCAGGGGGATATCATGCATTTGCAACGCTTTACGGCGGCGCGATCATTACCTCACCCGACGGAGAGTTTAACACCCTGCTGACATATGAGAACGAGTTAAGGGATGAGCAGATTACCGCAGTTTTCAACAATCATGATGATGGACTGCAGATGCCGTTATGGATAACAATGAACAATGGAATTGCCTACGTTGAGAATCACAACCCCCTGAGCTTTTTCGGTGAAGAAAGCGGGTTAAGAGGTATTGTGGCCGATGTCAGGAGATTTGAGGGCACCCTTTATGCTGCAACGAGCCTGGGTGTGTTCCGGCTTTCCTATGATGAAGGTAACCTGCCTGTATTCAAACCTCTTGATGAGATCAGGCTCCCTGCAACCAGCTTTGCTGAAGCCAACCTGCCTGGAAAGGGCAAAAGACTCATTGTTGGTTCACAGTTCGGAGTATTTGAGATTGACGGATCAGGCAGGGTTGAATCAATAACCGGCAACTTTGCTGGCAAAACTCACAACTGTTTTTCGCTTCATGTATCTGAGCATCATCCCGGCAGGATTTATCTCGGACTGGCGGCTGATCTTGAGTATATTGAATATGACGGGAATGAATGGAGCCTCAATCAAATAAGACCTGTAAGGGACGAAATAAGGAACATCAGGGAGGATCTTGAGGGTAACCTGTGGCTTACCACCTTCGTCAACGGTTTCCTGAGGGTTGAATTTACCGGCCAGGACACCCTGTCCCGTTATTATACCACTGATGACGGACTTCCTGAACTTTTAAGAAACATAAACATAGCCGAATATGGTGGAGAGCTGCTTTTCACAACAACAAAAGGCATCTTCAGATTTGACGGAACAGAAGATATATTTTACCCCGACGAAAGATTTGCCGAAATTCCGGGAAGGCCGGAATCAGGGGTTTACCATATGGTAAAGGATAAAGAAGGGCTATTGTGGATATCGGCATATGACGAGCATGAAAGATGGATATCTGTCCTTCGGATGTCAGAAGATGGCAAATATATTCCGGATGATGCACCCTTCAGGCCTCTGCCCCCTATCTGGTGCGATGCCATATACCCGGATGAGGACAGCATCGTTTGGGTTGCTATTTCCAATACAATATACAGCTACAACAAAAACATTATCCGCGATTACCGGCAGCCATTCAACACCCTGATAAGAAGAGTAACTTTAAGCCAGATTGACTCTGTGATCTTTGACGGCACGAATTACAGGCTGGCCGAAGACGGCAGGATGCTGATCTCCGGCACACAGCCTGAACAGATCAAACCCAGGCTGCGTTTTGCCAACAACAGGCTAGAATTTGAGTTTGCATCTCCGTTCTTTGACAGCCACGACCAGACAGAATACAGCTGGTACCTTGAGGGAGAGGATATCGGATGGTCAGCCTGGTCGGGCGAAACCAGGGCGCAATACACTTACCTCCGGGAGGGAAGCTACACTTTCTGGGTCAGGGCAAGAAACGTTTACGGTGTCGAGAGCAGCACGGCATCATTTGAATTCTTTATCCACCCTCCCTGGCACAGGACCATGGTCGCCTATATAGGTTACCTCATTCTTCTCTCCCTGTTTATTTATGTCATTGTATTGCTTAATTCACGAAGGCTTCAGAAAGAGAAGATAATCCTGGAAGGCATTGTAAGGGAACGGACGGCTGAGATTGTAAAGCAGAAAGAGGAGATTGAGGAACAGCACGACATGATTGCCGAACAGAACAAGAATATTACCGACAGCATAGAATATGCACGCAGGATACAGACTGCAATCCTCCCGCCGGGTGATTATGTGAAAGAGCTGTTGCCGCAGCGCTTCATCCTTTTCCTGCCAAGAGACATTGTAAGCGGCGATTTTTACTGGCTTACCAAGCTCAAAAACAGGATTATCTCGGTAGCGGCCGACTGCACGGGACACGGTGTTCCGGGAGGCTTCATGAGTATGCTGGGTATTGCATTCCTGAATGAGGTCGTAAACAAAAGTCCCGATGATGTAACTGCAGCCGAGATACTCAACCAGTTGCGCGAACAGGTTATAGCCTCACTACATCAGACCGGCAAAACGGGAGAAGCACAGGACGGCATGGATATCTCCCTGTTCATACTCGACATGGAAAACAGGAACCTTGAATTTGCCGGAGCCAATAACCCCCTTCTCATAATTCGCAACAATGAACTTATTGAGATCAAAGGAGACAAAATGCCAATAGGCATTCACGACAGGGCCAACCAGCCATTTACAAATCATGTTGTAAAGCTTGAAGACGGTGATGTAATCTACACCTTCTCCGACGGTTACCAGGACCAGTTCGGTGGCCCGAAGGGAAAAAAGTACATGATAAAGCGTCTTAAGCAGTTGCTTCTGGATATTCATCAAAAGCCAATGTCGGAGCAGGTAGAAATTCTTCTGATGGAGCTGGAAGAGTGGCAGGGATCATTCGAGCGTGTTGACGATATAATCGTCATGGGTGTGCGCGTCTGACAGATATTTTATCGGAGTGTACCTGGCAACAAACCGGTGATAATATAATCATCACTGGTATATGCATCTCGCTGATGGTCCCACTCAGAAACTGAAACCGAACCTTGCATCTGGGGCAATATCCTGTGAGGAATACTCTTTCCTTAAATATTTATAATATGCGGTTATTGCAATCATGGCAGCATTGTCGGTAGTATATGCCGGCTTTGGTATGAACATATCATAACCCTTCCCTGCACCATAACCCGCAAAAGCTTCCCTCAATCCGCTGTTGGCCGCGACCCCTCCTGCGAGCGCGAGCGTACCGATACCGGTATGGGAAACAAGCCTGTCAAGATTATGCATCAGTATCTCAACTATTGTATGTTGCAGTGATGCGCACAGATCGCCGAGGTTTTTTTTAATGAACCCGGGATCCTCCTTTTCCCTGTCCCTTAAAAAATAGAGAAATGACGTTTTAAGTCCGCTGAAACTGTAATCGAACCCTCCTGCCGAAGGCCTGGCAAACGCATATGCCTGCGGGTTACCTTCTTTTGCATGTTTATCAATCCAGGGTCCGCCGGGGTAAGGTAATCCCATAAGCTTGGCACATTTATCGAAAGCCTCACCGGCAGCATCGTCGATTGTCTGGCCTGCTATTTCCATCGAAAGATAATCTCTCACTATGATGAGCTGTGTATGGCCTCCTGAAACAAGCAGGCAAATAAAGGGAAATGACGGGACCCTCCCGGTCTTACCGGGTTCCCTGATAAAATGAACAAGAACATGGGCCTGGAGGTGATTGACCTCAATAAGAGGGATCCCAAGGCTAAGAGCCAGGCCTTTTGAGAAGGAGGTTCCCACCAGTAGCGAACCCATAAGTCCAGGACCCCTGGTAAATCCCACGGCAGAAATGTCGCCGGCAGTCATACCTGCCTCCCTGAGCGCAAGGTCGACAACCGGAACGATATTCTGCTGATGCGCCCTTGAAGCCAGTTCAGGGACCACACCGCCATATTTTTTGTGTACCTCCTGACCGGCTATCCTGTTTGAAAGTATGACCCCGCCGGAAATAACTGCCGCCGATGTGTCATCACATGATGATTCAATACCGAGGATAACAGCCGACATTATTATTCAACAAATTAACTATATATGAACTTTTTTTTATTCTTTTACGTTTGAAAAGAAAGCTCAAAGGTATCAAAAAAATACTCAAGATAGCAGCCCTTGCTGTACTGTTAATTTCAGCCCTTCCTGCGGGAGTATATTTTCTGGCTCGAATGCCATCAGTGCAGACCTATCTCACAAATCAGATTGCCAGGCAGGTTTCGGAAAACCTGGATGCAAAATTTGAGGTGGGGAGGGTTGATATTGTATTTTTCAACCGTGTGATGCTGAGTGATATTATCATTGAAGATCAGCGGGGTGATATCCTGCTCAGAGCTGAACGTATTACCGTTACAATCAATCACCTTAACCGTGCCAGAAGAAGTATCGGTTTCAACCAGATACTGATGAACAATGCTGTTATAAACCTGGCCAGTGATGCCGATTCTGTTCTTAACCTGCAGTTTATAATCGATGCCGTTGCATCTGATGATACCACCAGAACGGGTTGGGATTTTGAGATAAATGCGGTATATCTGAAAAATTCTTCATTTACCTACAGGGCATATGACCCAGAGGCAAGGGAGTCTGGAATCGATTTCGGGGATATCGGAATTACACGCCTGAACCTGTTGGTTGACCGGATAAAGACATCGGCCGATACTGTTTTTTTCAACATCAGGTATCTTAACCTGAAAGAGAAGAGCGGTTTTACCGTTGATCACTTCTCTTCTGAAAACACAGTTTCTCCGGCAGGAATCCGTTTGGACGGCCTGCGGATAATGACGCCTTATTCAAGACTTGATCTTGAACACTACCAGATGGCCTTCAATGATTTCGCCGACTTCAAAGACTTTGTCGGAAGGGTTACGTTATCCGGCCACTTCAGGCCCTCATGGATATCATTCAATGACCTGGCATATTTTGCCCCCGGTCTGAAAGAGGTTGACCTTACAGTCAGGCTTTCCGGCGAGGCCGGAGGCAGAGTCAGCAATCTCAGAGGCACCGGGTTAAATATTGAGGCTTTTGATGGCACCAGTATGACGGCCAGCTTCAACATGATTGGATTGCCTGATATTGACCAGACATTTATGTTTTTTGATCTTGACAACCTGTCCACCAGCGCAGCGGATATAATGAAGGTGGTGTCGGCAGTCGGAGAACCCACTGCTGATCAGGCACCTGAAATTCTTGCAAACATTGGTGACATTGACTACAGGGGAAAATTCACAGGTTTCATAGACGACTTTGTGGCTTATGGCGAACTAACAACCGGGATCGGTTCGGTGATCACCGACCTCGCACTTCAGCCCGACACCGATAACACGCTCAACTTCAGCGGCCGGATGCGGGCGGTCCACTTTGATGCTGGCCTCCTTTCGGGTGCGGATCTTTTGGGCAGAATTACGTTCAATGCAGAAACTAGTGGGCAGATCACCACCGGAGGTGCTGTTTACGCAGATCTGGACGGCACGATAGACTCTGTAAGATTTAATGAATACACTTACAAAAACATCAAGCTTGCCGGTGAGGTGGCGAACAGGCGTTATTCAGGGTCGGCTCATATAAATGACCCGAACATAATACTTGATTTTCTGGGCAGCATAGATATTTCTGACGAGATCCCGGAATTTGATTTTTCGGCGAATGTTTCAGACGCAAACATGTATAATCTTAATATTGAGAAGGATGAGCCCGGCACAATCCTTTCATTCCTCTCTACTGCTTCATTCAGGGGAAACAGCCCGGATAACCTGAGCGGGCGGGTAGACCTGGTCAATGCCCGGTTTACAAGAGATGAACAGTATCTGCAGATAGAAAACCTTAGCCTGCAGGCAACCGGGACCGGAGAAAACAGGGAGATAATCCTCAGCTCAGACCTTGCCGATGGTTACCTTGCAGGCAACTATGAGTTTGCGACTATTACATCATCAATAAATACACTGGTTAACAAATATATTCCCTCATACGCTGTCAATTACAAACCAGTACCTGATCCTTCAGGGAACGATTTTTCATTCGACCTTCACCTTAAGGAGACTGAAGAATTTACATCCTTCTTTTTTCCTGACCTCTATTTTGCATCGGGTACCACACTGAAAGGGGTTTACGACCCGGCATCCTACCTGACTGCAGTTAATGCACAGTCAGATGAGGTTAGGATCAATAACCACGTATTCAGCAGAATAAATATTGAAACAAATTCGACCGACTCACTGTTCAATTTCAGCTCCGCAATAGAGAGATTGCTTTTTGCCAACCGGTTTGAAATTGAAAACATCAGTATCAGGTCGGGCATAATCAATGACAGCACCTCCTTCCATGCTGCATGGGATAACAGGGAGAAAATCAGGTACAAAGGAGAAATTAATGCCGGGGTGACATTTGAAAGAAGACCCGGGCAAGCCACTCCTCTTGTAACCGTGGATATCATGCCTTCAGATATTTATATTGCTGATACGCTTTGGACCGTTGAACAGAGCAGGGCGATAATTGATTCTTCATCTTACCAGATTGAAGACTTCGTCTTCGGCATGCCCCACCAGAAGCTCATGCTGAACGGCAAACTTTCTGAAGACCCGCTTGATTCCATTCACCTTGAATTCCACGATATGGAACTGAGGACCATTGAGCTGATAGCCACTCCCGGGAGTTTCCACCTGGCAGGAATAGTTAACGGCAAAGCAAGCCTGTCGGATATTCATGCCAATCCGTTATTCGGCACCAACCTGAAAATTGAAGATCTCACAATCAATCACCAGGTCTTTGGCGATATGGATATTATTACGAAGTGGCTACCTGAAAGCAGGAGCATTGCGGTTCATACCCACAGCGAACGTGACGGCGACCGGATCATAAACATGGAGGGACAGTATACACCCGATGGCAATCTGCTTGATTTTGAGATAGAACTGGCCAAGATCAACCTCCGCACCTTTGACGGTTACATTGATGAGGTTTTCGGGAACCTGAGAGGATTGGCTGGAGGAAACCTGAGACTCGAAGGCAACCTCAGACAACCCCGCTTCAATGGTAACATATTATTGCAAAAAGCCTCATTCATGATTGACTATCTCAAAACCAGCTATAATTTTACCCATGAGGTGGAAATAAGAGATAATGACATCATTTTTAACGACATTGTTGTATACGATGCAAACCACAACACATGCCGTGCAAGCGGGCGTGTATCACATACCTGGTTCAGGGACTTCAGCCTGAACATCCACCTGTATCCCGAACGGTTCATGGCCCTGAACACAATGGAGAGGGATAATGAACAGTTTTATGGCCGTGTTTTTGCAAGCGGACTTGTTCATATTACCGGACCCGTTGACAATATTATTATGAATATCTCTGCACGAACCGACCGTAACACCCAGTTCTTCATACCACTTCACAAAAGCAGCGAGGTAGGGGAACTGCATTTTCTTAGCTTTACAGGGTCAGCAGACAATGAAGCCGGCATAGAACCTGTTGAAGGTATAAGAAACTACGAAGTCGATCTTTCAGGAATACAGCTCAGCTTTGACCTCGACGTCACACCCGATGCAGAGGTGCAGATCATATTCGACTCAAAGATAGGCGACATAATAAGGGGCAGGGGCAGCGGATCATTCAAAATGGAGATCAACACACTGGGACAGTTCAGTATGTTCGGCGAATATACAATTGAACAGGGTGATTATCTTTTCACGCTTCAGAATGTAATAAACAAACGGTTTGAGATAGAAAGGGGCGGGAGGATCAATTGGAACGGTGATCCGTTTGATGCCAATATAGATATGAAGGCTGTATACAGGCTGAGGACCTCCCCTGCGCCGCTGCTCGCACAATACGGAACATCAGACGCTTATACCAGGAGGATCCCTGTTGAGTGTCATATTATCATGAGGGAAAACCTGATGACACCCGATATAACTTTTGACATTGACCTGCCAACAGCCGACCCCGATACAAGAAGAAACATACAGGGAATTCTTAGTGATGAAGAAAAGAGAAACAGGCAGTTTCTCGCTCTTCTGGTAATTAATAATTTCATTGTCGAAGAAGATCTGTCAGGCCCGGGAATGGGCGCCAACCTGGGCATGAGCGCGACGGAAGCCAGCATCACGACAGTCAGCGAATTCTTTTCCAACCAGCTCAGCAACTGGTTGTCACAGTTAAGCAGGGATATTGATTTCGGGGTTAACTGGAGGCCAGGCGATGAAATCACGCCTGATGAAGTAGAACTGGCCCTTTCAACCCAGGTGCTGAACGACAGGGTCAGGATCAACGGCAATGTGGATGTTGGCGGTCGTCAAATGAACACAAGTAACATAGTGGGAGACTTCGACGTTGATATTAAACTCAACAGAAGCGGCAAACTCAGGCTCAAAGCATTCACCCGGGCGAACGACAATCTTATAAGGACACATCTTTCTCCTTACACCCAGGGTGTAGGACTGTTTTACCGGGAAGATTTCGACAGTTTCGACGAACTTATGAGACGTTACTGGAATATGGTTTTTGCAGAAGCAAAGCGGGAAGAGGAAGCATCTGAACCATAACAGTAATTTTCTTGTCACTATTTGCTTGGATGGAATGATTGATGTAATTTTGGCTGATTATTTAATTTACCAACCATTGTTTAACAAGTTACTAATTGTATTTTACAGATGACCTACTACTTATCACTTCTGCAGATCACCCTATCGGAGAATCTGAATGACCTGGAACCACTTGCGGAACAGGGAGAACTAACAATGTCTTACTGGGAGCTGGCTTTCAAGGGAGGATGGGTAATGATCCCGATAGTTGTATTGTCAATAGTTGCTGTGTACATTTTTGTAGAGCGCTATTTTGCAATAAAGAAGGCTGAAAAGGTGGATATCAATTTTATGAATAAGATCAAGGATTATATTCATGACGACAAGATCGACTCTGCAATAACCCTTTGCCAGTCAACCGATAACCCGGTTGCCAAAATGATCGAAAAAGGAATAAGCCGTATCGGCCGGCCTCTCAATGATATAAATGCCGCAGTTGAGAATGTGGGAAAGCTTGAGATCTATAAACTTGAAAAAGGGCTTCCATTCCTGGCTACAGTTGCAGGCGCCGCCCCGATGATCGGTTTTCTTGGAACCGTAATGGGAATGATCCGGGCCTTTTACGATATGTCTACGGCTGGCGCCAATATAGATGTCAGTTTGCTGTCGAGCGGCATTTATACAGCAATGATCACGACAATGGCAGGCCTTATGGTAGGTATCATGGCTTTTCTCGCTTATAATGCCCTTGTGGCAAAAGTTGAGAAGGTAGTTTTCAGACTGGAAGCAAATACTACCGAGTTCATGGACCTGCTTAACGAACCGGTCAACTGATATAACACTTAACAGACCAGATATGGCACTGCGAAGCAGAAACAAGATACAGGCAGGTTTCAGTATGTCGGGAATGACCGACATCGTTTTCCTGCTGCTCATATTCTTTATGATAACATCAACCCTGATAGCGCCAAATGCCCTGAAGCTGCTGCTGCCTCAAAGCATGCACCAGACACTGGCGAACCCCATAACAACTGTTTCTATTACAAGAAACTTTGAGTTTTACGTAGAGACCACACCGGTGGAGGTTGAAAATTTGGAACGGGTTTTGCAGGAGAGACTGTCAGGCGAACCAGACCCTACAATTTCACTTCATGTTGACAGAAGCGTACCCATGGAGCAGGTAGTAAGGGTCATGAATATTGCCAAAGACAACAGATACAGGCTAATACTTGCCACAAGTGCCAGATAATGTTTGAACTATTTGAAAAACATAAAAAAGGTATTATAGGAACCACTGCTTTCCATGTGGCCATAGCCCTTATTATCGTTTTTCTCGGTTTCTCCACACCACTCCCGCTGCCAGGTGAAGAGGGAATAATAATAAATTTCGGAACAGATGATGAAGGTTTCGGGATGACACAGCCTGAGCAGCAAAGAACTGCGCCGCCGGCTGCTCCGCCGCCACCGGTCAGTGAACCCGAAGCAGAGGAAGAGATAATCACGCAGGACTTTGAGGAGGCACCGGCCATACCTGTGCCGCAACCCGAAGAGCAAAGGCAGCCCGATCCGGTCACTCCGCCCGTTGAACCGCAACCATCACCGGCTGAGCAGGAGACGCCACAGGAGGCTGCCGAAGAGGTCCCGGAAAGAAGGCCAAATCCGGATGCACTCTTCCCGGGCAGGACCGAGACAGGAGATACAGGAGCAAGCGAGGGGGAAACCGAAGGTGAAGGTGACCAGGGACGTGCAACAGGAGATCCGGCATCAACTCACAGGGAAGGTGGTGATACGGGAAGTCCCGACGCCATCTCATTCAGCCTTGATGGAAGGTCGGCTACCTCGTTGCCACCCCCCGATTACGAGCGTCAGGCTGAAGGCACTGTTGTGGTTCAGGTTACCGTAAACAGGCAGGGCGAAGTTACAAGTGCCTTACCCGGAGTAAGGGGTACAACCATCCATAATGAATATCTTCACAATGCAGCCCGGAGGGCGGCAGAAAGAGCCAGGTTCAACGTCCGCCCCGATGCCCCTGCTTCACAAAGGGGAACCATAACTTATCACTTCCGTCTGCAGTAGTCCGGAATACCAAATTACAGTAAGCATAAGAACAACTTCACCGGATCAGCCTGATGAAATCATAATTGTTTTCCGGCAGAGTGGTTTTTCAGTGAAGTGCCGCTCACATGCCCGGGTTGTTCAGTCCCACGTAAATTTCGGAAATTTTGCCATCATGGCATTCACCTTATCCTTTACCAGGGAGATGGTGCTGTCGTTGTCGATATTCATAATCACCTCATCGATCAGGTTGACGATCTCTGTCATATCCCTCTCTTTCATTCCCCGGGTAGTTACGGCAGGTGTTCCAAGTCTTATGCCGGATGTCTGGAACGGAGAACGGTCATCAAAGGGTACCATGTTCTTGTTTATGGTAATATCAGCCTTCACGAGGGTATTCTCCACAACCTTGCCGGTTAATTCCGGCACCTTTGTCCGCAGGTCAATGAGCATTGAATGGTTATCCGTACCACCCGATACTACCTTGTAACCTTTTCCGGTAAAAGCATCTGCCATTGCAGAAGCATTGGATTTAACCTGCATCATATACTTTTTGTACCCATCTGACAAAGCCTCCTCAAAAGCCACTGCCTTTGCAGCTATCACATGCTCAAGAGGTCCGCCCTGCATTCCCGGGAATACGGCCGAGTCCAGTATCTGCGACATCATCTTCACTGCACCTTTCGGGGTTTTCAGTCCCCAGGAATTTTCAAAATCTTCTCCCATAAGTATAATTCCGCCCCTGGGACCCCGGAGTGTTTTGTGGGTTGTTGATGTAACGATATGGCACCAGGGGAATGGGTGGTTCAGCATACCCGTAGCAATTAATCCCGCCGGATGGGCAATATCGGCCATAAGAAGGGCGCCGGTGCGGTCGGCAATGGCCCTCATCCTCTCATAGTCCCAGTCCCTCGAATATGCCGAAGCACCGGCTATGATCAGTTTCGGCCTCTCCTTCTCTGCCAGTTTCTCCATCATATCATAGTCTACCAGTCCGCTTTCTTTTGAAACCTCATACGCAACAGGCCTGTAGAGTATCCCGGAATAATTGACAAATGAACCATGGGTAAGATGCCCCCCATGCGACAGGTCAAGTCCCAAAAACGTATCCCCGGGCTTCAGGACAGCCAGCATTACAGCGGCGTTTGCCTGTGCACCGGAATGGGGCTGAACATTGGCATACCCGGCGCCGAAAAGCTTTTGCACCCTCTCAATGGCAAGGGTCTCAACTTCATCTACATACTGGCAACCGCCATAATAACGTTTTCCCGGGTATCCTTCAGCATACTTGTTGGTCAGGCACGACCCCATGGCCTCCATTACCTGGTCGCTCACAAAATTTTCTGACGCTATCAGTTCAATACCCTCAAGCTGTCTTTTGTCCTCCTTTTCGATCAGGTCAAATATCATTTTATCTCTCTGCATGATTTTGTTATTTGTTTTTATAGAAGCGAAAATACATCTTTTTTACCGAATCGCAGATCCGGCAAACTGTAAAGAGAAACAGCCGTAATGGTCAGGGTATGATCAGCCGTCAAGATAGTGGGAAACCAGTGCTGCAAAATGCTTTAGGTCGACAGGTTTTGAGACATATTCATCACATCCGGCTTCCAGGCACCGGTCCTTGTCCCCGGCCATAGCATAGGAGGTGTATGCAATAACAGGGATGTTATCTCCCATTGCTTTAATCTTTCTCGTCAGTTCAAGTCCGTCAGTCCCCGGCAACTGTATATCCATAATTACCAGTTCTGGCTTTTTACCGCTGCTGAAGGCATCCAGCAGATCTACACCATTTGTAAAATGCTTCAGGGCAATTCTTTTGCCGGAAAGAAGCTCCTCTATCAACTGGTAACTGGGCAAATCATCATCAACCACGTATACCAGTTTCCCGGATCTGTTTCCTTTCATCCTGCAAACAATATTAATTGGTTAGCACCCAAATCAAATATAGTGTTTTTTTTTAAAGCACAGGGAACTATTCCGACGAAAATTGCAGAAGTATCTTTCTGTATGCCGAAAATATCTTTGATTTTGAAATGAATCCCACATATTTTCCTTTATCGGTCACAGGAAGATTCCACGCGTCGGAATCCTCAAATTTACGCATTACAGATTCCATGCTTTCATCCTTCGAAACAGTTTCCGGAGGTATGTCCATGATATCAGACACACGGACCTGGTCGTACTGTGCAGGTTTGAAAATTATATCCCTGATATTGTCCAGAAGTACAACTCCCAGAAGATTGCCGTCATGATCGGTTACCGGGAAGATGTTTCTCCTGGACTTGGAGACGGTCTTTACCAGCTCGCCAAGGCTGTCATCAGGATGCACGGTTTTCAGGTCGGTTTCGATTACCGGCCCCATCTTCATCAGGGTAAGAACAGCCTTGTCCTTGTGATGGGTTATCAATTCACCTTTTGATGCCAGCCTTTTGGTATAGATTGAATGGGGCTCAAAGTACATTATCGTTAGGTATGATATCGTTGCTGTTATTATGAGGGGGATAAACAGCTCATAACCTCCTGTTATCTCGGCAATTAAGAATATTGCCGTAAGCGGTGCATGCATAACCCCGGCCATAAGACCGGCCATACCAACAAGCGCAAAGTTACGCTCCGACACGTTAATGAATGAGAAATGATTGATGAGGCTTGCCACTACAAATCCGGTAACCCCACCCATATAAAGCGACGGGGCAAAGATCCCTCCTACTCCGCCGCTTCCGGTTGTTACCGCCATTGCCACAACTTTGAAAACAAGTATCAGAAGCAGGAATGCAATAAAAACGTAGTAATTGTCACGAATACCATCTATCAGGCTCCCGGCAGCAATTTCACTGGCATCTCCTCCCAGCAGGGCACTGAGTGTGCCATATCCTTCTCCGTACAAAGGGGGAAACAGAAAAATCAGGATGCCCAGAACGGCGCCACCGTAGAACAACCTGTGATAAGGGCTTGACACCTTTCTCAGTCCTGCCTCAATTCTCATGGATCCCCATGTGAAATAGTATGAGACCAGACCGGTAATTATTCCAAGCAGTATGAACCACGGGATATTTGCGGTAACAAATGGTTCAGGCATGGTAAAATAGAAAACCACACCCTGCCCAAGTAAGAGGGTTGCTATCGTTGCACCCGTAACCGCCGAGATCAGCAGAGGTATTATCGACCACATGGTAAGGTCCAGCATGAGCACTTCAAGGCTGAAGATCATGGCAGCAATGGGAGATTTGAAGATCCCGGCAATCGCACCCGTTGCACCACACGCTATCAGCAGGGTAATTGTCTTATAATTCAGCCTGAGAAACCTGCCGAGGTTAGACCCTATAGATGCCCCTGTAAGGACTATCGGGGCCTCCAGTCCGACAGACCCGCCGAACCCGACAGTAAGTGTGCTTCCGAGCATGGAGGAATAAGAGTTATGGGGAGCGAGAACTGAATCCTTTCTTGATATGGCATGCAGAACCTTTGTTACACCATGTGAAAAATCATCCTTTATCAGATACCGTGAAAACAGAACGGTAAGCAATATTCCTATGGCAGGAAACGCCAGATAGATAAGATTGCCGGTTTCAGGGGCAAGCCTGCCTGTCAGGAACTCATTTGTATAGAAAACGGTATTTTTGAGCAGAACAGCGGCAAGACCACTTACCACTCCAATAATGAGACTAAGTATAAGAAGCAGTTGCCGGTGCCTGAGATTACCAATGATCCAGATAAATAATCGCGATATTGCCGTTTTTTTCTCCATCTGACACAAAAATACATTTTGTGCGGTGATACTTGATACAGACCCGGTGATTTTTCCAAATTATTTTCACATAACGGAAACATTAACCCGGCAGGGGATGCCCGGACAACGAGTTATCCTCAGGCAATAAAGCTCAAGGCGAAACATCCGGGTATTGCCGGCTATCAGACATTCAAGGTTCAAAAATCAGTCCAGACCAGAATATAACGGGCAGGTAATGCCGGTAACAGACTGCCGCCGAAAAAAAGGTTGAATAATTCTGATTATTTTTACCAGCCGGTAAAATGACCGGAATAAAACAGTCTTCACTGGTACTACCATGATAAATTTCAAAAAAAAAGTTCTGGACAACGGCCTGACAATCATAGCTCACCGTGACACTTCTACCCCTATGGCCGTGGTCAGCGTAATGTACGATGCCGGCTCCAGGGATGACAACCCTGAAAAAACAGGTGGTGCACACCTGCTGGAACATCTTATGTTCGGCGGATCAGTATCGGTTCCCTCATATGACAGGGAGGTTCAGAGAACGGGAGGAGAAAACAATGCATTTACAAGCAATGACATAACCAACTATTACATATCGCTTCCCGCAGCCAACCTGGAAACAGGATTGTGGCTGGAGTCGGACCGGATGATGGGACTTGAGCTTTCCCAGAAGGGCCTTGACATTCAAAAAAGTGTGGTTACGGAAGAGTACAGGCAAAGATATATCAATCAACCCTACGGTGACCTGTGGATGATACTCAGGCCACTTGCATATAAAACACATCCTTACAGATGGCCCGTTATCGGCAGCGATATATCCCACATCGCCAGGATAAGCCTTGACGATATGAGCAGGTTCTACAAACACCATTACTGTCCGGCCAATGCAATCCTTGCCGTTGCGGGCGGAATGGATGAGGAGCACAGCATTGATCTTGCAGAAAAGTGGTTCGGGCATTTGAAGGGAGGAGAACCCGTTACCCGTTCTCTGCCTGCCGAACAACCCCGGAAGGAGATGAGGCAGGAAACAGTTTACCGTGACGTTCCTTCCGGCCAGATCACGGTTGCTTACCATATGTGCGGCAGGAATGACCCGGATTATTATGCGACTGACCTCATATCCGACCTGTTGGCCGGGGGCAGGTCCTCCCGGTTTTACAGGCGCCTTGTGATGGAAAAAAAGATATTCAGCAATGTGAATGCCTATATAACAGGAGACCGGGATCCTGGCCTTTTCATTGTACACGGAATGGTAGCAGAGGATATTGAAGCAGAACAGGCATATAATGAGATGACAGCAGAGGTCAACAGGATAATCACAGAACCTCCTGTAAAAAAGGAGCTTGACAAGGTCATGAACAAACTTGAAGCTACCAGGCATTACACGCATACCGGCATTCTTAATAAGGCAATCGACCTGGCATATTATGAGCTTATAGGAGATGCTGCTTACCTCAACGATGAAATTGCCCTGTACAAAAAAGTTAAACCACATGATATTGTTCAGCAGGCATCAATCCTGTTCAGACCGGAAAATTCATCTGTACTTTTTTACCTGCCCCGGGACAGATCAAAAACATGACCCCCCATGAGCTAAAGCACACAAAAGGATATGAAAAAACCAGTAACAGATAAATTCCCCAGGCCAGGCCCTGTTAAACCCAGGCAGATAAGGCTTGGTAACTCTGTTCCCGTATACATGATCAGGGCAGGGAGCCAGCCTGTGGCCAGGGTAGACATCCTTTTCAGGGCAGGCTCATGGTGGCAGCCAAAACCACTTGTTGCATCTTCTGCAAACGCAATGTTGACAGAGGGCACGATATATCATTCAGGTGATGAAATTGCACAGAAAACCGATTATTTTGGCTCCTACATTAATACCCATATTGACCGTGATAATGCCTTTGTAAGCATCTATTCGCTTACAAAGCACCTGGAGTCCTTGCTGCCCCTAATCGGGGAGATCATCAAGGTCCCCTCCTTCCCCGAAAGGGAACTTGAAACACTGCTTGAAAGAAAATTGCAGAGCTACATGATCGAAATGAACAGGGTCGGAACCATTGCCAGGGAGCAGTTTTCCTCTGCTCTTTATGGAAAAGATCATCCATACGGCCAGATCCTGCAACCGGAACATTTTAAAAATGTCAGCAGCGATGACCTGCATGCATTTCACAGGGATTTTTACAAAACCGGCAACTGTGCCGTTTTTATATCAGGAAGCTATGATGAAGACAGCATTGCAAAATTGCTGGACAAAACTTTGGGAGGCACCGGGTGGCTGTCACCCCCGGAAGCGGAAATGAGTATGCCGCAACCGCTTCAAACTGAAAAAAGAGATTTACTGATATTAAAAGAAGATGCTGTCCAGTCCGCCCTGAGAATCGGCCGCCGGCTGTTTAACCGGTCGCACCCTGATTTCCCCGGGATGATGGTGCTTAACAGCATTCTGGGCGGCCATTTCGGATCACGTCTTATGCAGAACATCCGTGAGAAGAGAGGATACACCTACGGTATCGGATCAGTTCTGGCGGGTCTCAGGCACAGCGGATATATAGCGGTAATCTCTGAGGTGGGAGCCGGATACAGAAAGGATGCAGTTAAAGAGATATATAATGAACTTGACAGGCTCAGGAACAAGCCGGTGTCAAAAAAAGAACTTGAGCTGACAAAAAGCCTGATGCTTGGTGAAATCCTGGGTAGTTTCGATGGCCCCTTCGCATGGCTTGAAAGCATCAGGAACCTGGTTGAGCATGACCTGGACGACGGTTTTATCGATATTCTGATTGAAACGATAAACGGCATATCAGCTGCCAGGCTGCAGGACCTTGCCGGCAGATACCTGTTAACCGGCGAAATGACTGAAGTTGTTGCAGGACAATAATATTGACTGATAACTCTCAATAAAACCGGATTACATAACGTTCAATCTGCAGAATAATCTGTAGTATATCGGTTGAGAAACGCCCCAAAATGATTAATTTTGTTAAGCTAACAGACCCCGGTTTTTTTGAGGTTGGTCAGGTTTAAGAGTTGCAGATGGCAGTAAAGTTTCAAACAGAAGAGGAAATAAGGGATATTGAAGCACGTTTCAAAGATCTGCTCGATCACTGCTCACATATTACCGATCAGAAAGACAGAAAGCTTATAAAAAAAGCTTTCCAGTTTGCCAACGAGGCACACCGGGATATGAGAAGGAAGTCGGGAGAGCCCTATATTATCCATCCCATATCCGTAAGCAAGATAGTTGCCTATGAGATCGGGCTGGGTGCCAGTTCGGTTATCTCGGCGCTCCTGCATGATGTTGTTGAAGATACCGAATACACACTTGATGACATAAGCCTGAATTTCGGCAATAAGATAGCCGTTATAATTGACGGGCTGACCAAGATCGCCGGTGTATTTGACAAGAAGTCAACAATCCAGTTAGAGAATTTCAGAAAACTCCTTCTGACATTGTCGGACGATGTACGGGTTATCCTGATCAAACTTGCCGACCGCCTTGATAATATGAGAACCCTTGATTCGCTTTCGCGGAACAAGCAGCTGAAAGTGGCGGGTGAGACCAATTTCCTTTTTGCGCCGCTTGCTCACAGACTTGGCCTCTACACCATCAAGACCGAGCTGGAGGATCTCGCCCTTAAATACCAGAACCCCGCTATTTATAATGAAATATCCCAGAAAATAAAGGACAGCGAAAAGAAAAGACTGCTTTTCATCAACAAGTTCTCACTGCCAATCATTGAGAAACTGAATGAACACAATATAGAGTATGACATAAGCGGAAGGCCGAAATCCATAAATTCAATATTCTCAAAGATGGAGGCGAAGAAGGTCAAGTTCGAGGAGATATTTGACCTTTTTGCCATACGGGTAGTTTTTGAGCCCAATCCCAGCATACCTGAGAAGGTGCAGTGCTGGAACATCTATTCCCTGATAACCGACATTTACATGCCGAAGCCTGAGAGGATAAGGGACTGGGTGAGCACTCCAAAAGCAAACGGGTATGAAGCCCTTCACGGAACGGTGATGGGGCCCAACGGCAAATGGGTGGAAGTGCAGATCCGGACCACCAGGATGAACGACATTGCCGAAAGGGGATTTGCAGCTCACTGGAAATACAAGAACAACGGGCAGGGAGAATCTGAACTTGACAAATGGATAAAGAGGATCAGGGAATTGCTTGACAATCCTGATACCGACGCACTGGAGTTCATGGATGAGTTCAAGCTCAACCTGTATTCATCGGAGATACTGGTTTTTACACCTAAGGGTAAAATTATAACTCTTCCCAAAAATGCATCTGTGATTGACTTTGCCTACGAGATACATACTGAAGTTGGAAACAGGGCCATAGGTGCCAAAGTCAACCAGAAGCTGGTGCCGTTGAGCCACACCCTGTCGAGCGGTGACCAGGTTGAAGTGCTTACATCCGATATACAGCGTACGCAGCGTGAGTGGCTTGATTATGCAATTACCGCCCGTGCCAAGTCCAATATAAAAAGCGCTCTCAGGGCTGAAAACAAAATTCATATTGAAACAGGCAAAAAAATCCTTGAGGAGAAACTAAGAGACATCAGCCTGCATCCAAACTCAAGGATAATAAAAAAGCTGATAACCGGTTATGAGGTGTCGGGCAAAGATGATCTCTACCTTAAAATTGGAAGCGGAATAATCACCCTTGATAACCTGAAAAAGGTACTCAAAAAGAATACCCGCAGCAAATGGATCAAATACTGGGAACTGACATACAGCAAGAACCTGCAAAAAGGCAGGAAAGTTGCCGAAAGCGATCAGAAGACACCTGCCATAGATCTTGGCAAGCCACTTATTATAAGGGAGGGCGTTGATGAGCCCGGGAAGAATTACCGGATTGCAAAGTGCTGCAGTCCTATTCCAGGAGATGAAATCGTAGGTTACAAAAGCCCGAACGAGACCATCATAATTCATTCTGCTAAATGCCCCACGGCAACCAAGCTGATGTCAAGTCACGGCAACCTTATTGTATCAGCGCGGTGGACCAGTCACAAGATACTCTCCTTTTTGGCCGGTATAAAAATCCAGGGGATCGACAAGATAGGGATCGTCAATTCGATAACAAATGTGATCTCTCACGATTTGAATGCCAATATCAGGAAAATCAATGTTGAAACTCACGATGGTATCTTTGAGGGAAGCATAGAACTTTATGTTCATGATACCAAGCACCTGAACAATCTTATCATGAATCTGTTTAAGATTAACGGGGTTATTTCCGTTAACAGGATTGATGCCGGAAGAGAGTAATTTTTATTAAATCCGTCTAAACCTTACCGCGATTACACAATTTTTGCTATTTTTAGGATTATTTTAAATTAGACTATTTATGGGGTGCATTGATTCCAAAGATACTGTTAAGAAGCTGTTTACCGAGTACCTTGAAAAAAAAGGCCACCGGAAAACACCCGAAAGGTATGCAATCCTTGAAGAGATATACAGTCATGAAGGACATTTTGATATTGAATCACTCTATATCTCAATGAAAAATAAGAATTACAGGGTCAGCCGGGCTACCCTGTACAATACCATTGACCTTCTGCTGGAATGCAACCTTGTTATTAAGCACCAGTTCGGCAAGAACATTGCCCAGTTTGAAAAAGCACATGAGTGCAAGCAGCACGACCACCTTATAGATACGAAGACCGGAGAAGTGATAGAGTTCTGCGATCCCCGCATACAGGAGATAATAAAGACCGCCTGCAAGCTTGCCAACTTCAAACCGACTCACCATTCACTCTACATATACGGCCAGCGGGAAGAAAAATAATTGACAATGCACAAAATAGATGTTTTGCTGGGTCTCCAGTGGGGAGACGAGGGAAAAGGAAAAATAGTCGATGTTCTGGCCCCTGAATACGATGTTATTGCCCGGTTCCAGGGTGGCCCCAATGCCGGACATTCACTTGAGTTCAGCGGAATAAAGCATATTCTTCATACAATACCCTCTGGGATTTTCCACGCCGGGAAGATAAATCTGATCGGGAACGGGGTAGTAATAGATCCTACAGTATTCAAAAAGGAGATAGACGCTCTCGGGAGTCTGGGAGTCAACGCGGTCAACAACCTGTTCATATCCAGAAAAGCCCATCTTATACTTCCCTCACACCGGCTTCTGGATGCTGCTTCTGAAGCCCTGAAAGGTAATTCAAAAATAGGATCCACACTCAAGGGTATCGGTCCGGCCTATATGGATAAGACAGGGCGTAACGGACTCAGGATAGGCGACATAATGCTGCCCGGCTTTAATGACAGATACAGTTTTCTCAAAGAAAAGCACCGTGCGATCCTGAAGCAATATGACTTTGATGATAAACCAGAGAATTATGAAGAAGAGTGGTTCCGTGGGATTGAGAAGATAAAGGAGTTTCAGGTGGTTGACAGTGAGTACTTTATCAATAACCTGCTGGCAGAAAATAAGAAGATCCTCGCAGAAGGTGCACAGGGTACACTACTGGACATTGATTTTGGATCTTATCCGTACGTTACATCATCAAATACGGTATGTGCCGGTGCCTGTACCGGACTTGGCATTGCACCATCAAAAACAGGTGAAGTTATTGGTGTCTTCAAGGCATACTGCACCCGGGTAGGAGGCGGCCCCTTCCCTACCGAACTGACTGATGAGACGGGTGACAGGATAAGGGATCAGGGCAAAGAGTTCGGGTCAACCACCGGCCGGCCAAGGCGATGCGGCTGGCTGGACCTGCCGGCGCTGAAGTATTCTGTTTTGATAAATGGTGTTACGCAGCTTATGATCACAAAGGCTGATGTGCTGACAGGGCTGGATTCTATAAATATATGTACTGCCTACAAACATGAAGGCAGAGTAACGGAAACCATGCCTTATGATATGGCAGGCAACCTGGAACCTGTATACCGGGAATTCAGCGGATGGAATGAAGATCTCTCTTCAATAAAGAGCTGCGATGATCTTCCTGCTGAATTCAAAAAATACATCAGTTATATCGAGGAAGAAACCGGGGTGCCCGTTACCATGATCTCCCTGGGCCCCGACAGAACAGCTGCAGTTTTCCCCGGTAAGGAATAAAAACTCAAGTATTTCCCTGCCCTGTAGCTTAAAACATTAATCCATCTTGTTCGGTTCTTCCAGTCCATAACCAGAGGTACGGTCCTCACGCTTCAGAAGCCATGCAAAAACAAGTCCGACTACTCCCAGCATTGCCAGCATGACAAGGGCCTGTGTATAATCATATAAAGCCTTGCCGCCTGCAGCAAGTGTTTCAGATACACCGGGATTGGTATAATCCAGAACCAGTCCGATCAGCCATGGAAAGACCATCAGTCCTATAGCCTGAATGGTAAACATGGCACCATATGCAGTTCCAATCCTGCTGGTTTCAACGATCTTTGTCACAGCAGGCCACATGGCAGCAGGCACAAGCGAAAAAGCGATCCCCAGAACGAACATGGGAATATATGGGGTAATATTTGTGAATGCAAATGACAGGTGAACACCAACCACAAGCAGGCTGCCATAGACCATAAGTGAAGCAGACCGGCCTCGGTAATCACATATCCATGCAAATACCGGGGTGAACACCAGTGTGCCGAATGGCAATATTGATGAAATATCTCCTGCCATCGTCGGATCTACACCAAATTTGTTTATCATCAAATCGGGTGCATATTTCATAAATGGAAAAACCGCAGAATAGAAGAGGACACAGAGCATGGTAATATAAATGAAGCTGCGGTTGGTCATAAGCCGAGCCAGATCCCTGAGCCTGAACTCCTCGGTAGGATCTGTTTCCATCCTTTCAGCCACCCTGCGGTCAAACCTTATATCCCATATCATGTAAACCAAAAAGGCAAGAAGCCCAACCCCAAGTAACAGAGCACCGAACCAGATCGGCATAGTCCAGTTCTGCCAGAGCGGCGTCAGTTGGGATCCTTCAATTATCAGCCTCGGCGAAAGCACCATTGCAGCCCCCATACCCAGCCTGGCAATTGCAATGTTCAATCCGAGCGCCAAAGCAATTTCCTTACCTTTGAACCACTTAACTATCACCTTTGAAATAACGACAATGCTGGTCTCAGCACCCAGTCCGAAAAGGAAAAACCCAAGAGAAGTGACCTTAAGTGCCGGCGAATAGGCCGTAAGGAATGAGTTCATGAAATCATAACCCCACCCCCCCTGGTTGAAATAAGGAGTGGCACCATAGGCAGTCACGACAGCGCCTGCAAACTGGATAAATATAAAGGCAAAGCCGGTAATTCTGATCCCGATCCTGTCCAAAATAACACCTCCAATAACTGCCATCAGCAGAAAAACATTCGGGATGGAATAGGCGGCCTGAAAAAAGCCGTACTCTGCCGAGGAGAAACCCAGCTCCCTCTCCATCAAAAACTTAAGAGGTGAAATGGCATCATAGAAGTAGTAATTGGTAGCCATCGTGAAACTAACCAGGAGCATTATACCCCATCTCAGGATAGCTGAATCATTCAGTGCACTCTTGAAGTCTTCCATTTATCTTTTTTTATGTAATTGCACCTGCAGAACCCGCCATGCTTGAAACTGCACTCATATGTCATCAGTGACCCATGACAGGGTTCCAATAAAAAAACAAAGCCTGCTGGTTAATTGTCAGCAGGCCTCAAAAATATAATAATTATCCGTCCCTGCAAAAGGGTGGATAACAGTATGGCCGGGAACAAGGCCTTATGGGCAGGAGTGATGGACTACAGGTCCTTTATGTAAAGCCACACCAGATGCTCACCCTCATTCCTGATTGAACGCCACTGGTTAACAGCTTCACGATAATTGTCAAGCGACCTGATAGTTACCAGGTGAAAATTGTTTTCAGCCATGATGATCCTGGAGTCGTGCCCCTGACCGAGGATCTTCTGGTGAAAATCCTGGGCATAGGCAGGATTCTTGAATGCCCCGACAATAAGGTGATAACGTTGCATGGCCCTGAGACGATCCGCTTCGGCCTGAGCCTCAGCCGCCCTCCTGATACTGTCGGCCCTCTCCTGCTCACGTCTGGCTTCTTCCTGCTGTCTTCTAAGAAGTTCAGCCCTGCGAATACTATCCTGGCGCTGCTGGTAGATCTCCATGGTATCTACTCTTTTTGCAAACGGATTAACCCTCTGGACAAAATCGCAACCACTGATCAGCAGTGTTACTGCAAACAGAATAATGATAAGTTTTTGCATAATATTCGGTTTATTTATTCAAAAGTATAGCAAAATTACCATTAGAAAAAATTAATCTCTAAAAAAATTTTGACTAACAGAAGGAACCGCTTAGCTTTCCGATGAAATATTTTTCATTTGCCCATGTGCAATTTTAAATGAAAAAAATTTCATCTACATTTGTAGCATTGGTCAAAACACTTGCAAAAATGAGCAACCATATCTGCGGGCACTGCATCAATAACGAGAACTCCATATTTTTCAGCCTTACTACCGATGAAAAGGAGATATTATCAGAAAAGCATACATGTCTTCTGTTCAAAAAAGGTGAGACCATATATAGCGAAGGCGAGAAACCGAACGGACTTATTTGCCTGTCAGCCGGCAAGGTAAAAATATACAAGGAGGGTATCGGCGGCAGGGAACAGATTGTAAGAATGGCAAGACCGGTAGGTTTTATAGGCTACAGGGCCCTGTTCGCCGAAGAGAACTATATGGCTACTGCCCTGGCCATTGAGGACTCAACCATATGCATTATCAACAAAGAGTCACTCTTCAGGGTACTTAAAACCAACTCGTACCTTTCTCTGAGCATCATCAAATCATTTGCTACCGAACTTGGTTTCTCAAACAGCCGTACGGTAACTCTTACCCAGAAACATATCAGGGGAAGGCTTGCTGAATCTCTCTTATTCCTTAAAGACACCTACGGTCTGGAAAAAGACGGACAGACCATTAAAGTTTACCTCTCCAGGGAGGATATAGCCAATCTCTCCAATATGACCACCTCCAATGCCATCCGGACCCTTTCAAACTTTGCTTCTGAAAAGGTGATTGGAATTGACGGAAGAAAAATAAAGATTATAGACATGGACCAGCTTGAAAAGATAAGCGAACACGGATGATTAGGTCCCTGAGAAGAGGCCGCTTACAACCCCTTAAAAACCCCGATTACTCCTGCACATAAATACGTCTTACCCTTTCTGAAATCTTTACAAATATTTCATATGGTATTGTCGACAACAGGGCCGCAATATCACTAATGGAACTTTCATCTCCAAATACTGTAACCTCATCTCCTTCCAGGGCATCAACAGTTGTTATGTCAATCATGCACATATCCATGCATATGTTGCCAATTACCGGCACTTTTTTGCCTTTTACCATCATCCATCCGTTACCATTGCCAAGTCTGCGGTCAAGTCCGTCAGCATACCCGACCGGCACAACTGCAATACGCATTTTCCCCGGAGCCCTGTAAGCCCTTGAATATCCGATGCTGCTGCCCGAAGGCACCTCTTTAACCTGGGATATTACACTTTTAAAAGTACTGACGTTTGAAAGTTTATTCACATGATTGACACTGACCCCGTACATCCCAATTCCCAGCCTTACCATGTCAAACTGTGCTTCAGGGAATCGTTCGATCCCGGCCGAATTCAGGATATGTGCAAGAACGGGGTAATCAAGCTTTTCTGCAATTTTCCCGTACAGCTTTTCAAAAAGCCTGATCTGATCCCTTGTAAAATCATCGTGCGAAGGGTCATCTGCTGCAGCCAGATGGGAGAATACAGAAACCACCCTTAAGTTGTCACAATCTGCGAGCCGGTCACAGAGCCTTCCAATTTCGTCAGGCCTGAAGCCCAACCGGTGCATCCCGGTATCAAGCTTAATATGGACCGGATAACCGGAAATTCCCATTTCACGCAGTACGTTTACCAGGAGATCAAATCCACTGAAACCATAAATTTCCGGTTCCAGGCTGTTTTCAATTATCCGGCTGCAATCATTGAAATCGGGGTTCATGACCATTAAAGGTGCAGATATTCCTGATTTTCTGAGTTCAACTCCCTCGTCAACAAATGCAACTGCAAGGTAATCGACCAGATTGTGGACAAGTGCATTTGCGATCTGGTAGCCTCCGCTTCCGTAGGAGAAGGCCTTCACCACGGCCATTACCTTTGTGCGGGGGCGTATCAATGATCTGAAATAATTAAAATTACTTACAAGATTATTAAGGTTGATCTCCAGAACGGTTTCATGTGTCTTCTCTTCAAGAAGTGCAGAAATACGTTCAAAACCAAATTTTCTTGAACCCTTGAGTAAAACGGCTGAATCGCAGATATTCCTCCTGTCAAAGTTGCGCAGCAGCTCTTCAGTTGTATCATAAAATTCAAGCTTCCCCTCAAAATAAGATTCAATCTTCCTTACATCAGTGCCAACACCAATAAGATGATTTGTCTTTTCCCTGTTAAGCAGTTTCCCTATCTCGCAAAACAGGTCATCGGCGCTCCTGCCTGTTTCGAACATATCTGACAGGATCACGGTCTTTCTTTTCCTGCCGGTCACCCGTGATAAAAAATCCATTGCTATGTCAAGTGAAGCCAGGTCTGAATTATAGCTGTCATTTATGATGGTGCAATTATTGACCCCCTGCTTCTGTTCAAGCCTCATCGCCACAGGGGTGAGTTCCCCCATTCCGGCTCCTATTAATTCCTGCTCAAAACCAAGCGTCAGCATAACGGCCCATGCATGAACCGCATTTTCAACAGATGCCTTGTCAGAGAATGGAATGTTAATGGTGTATCGCTTCCCTTTATAAATTGCAGAGATGCCGGTTTTTCGTTCACTCCTGGCGATTTCGGTAACCTGGAGATCAGCCTTGCCTGAACGTGACCATGTAAATAGCCGCTTTCCCCTGTAAAAGCTTTTACCCCTGATGTAGTCATCAATTATCCTATGATCACGGCAATAAACCAGCGTACCGCACTCCCTGAACAGGAGCATCTTTTCAGCCAGTTTGGTCTCAAGGTCGCTGAAGTGTTCCTGATGTGCCTGGCCAATATTTGTTATAACCCCGGTGCCAGGCCTGATAATGGGCTCAAGAAACTCCATTTCACCGGGTCGCGATATGCCGGCCTCAAAAATGGCCAGGTCATGGCGCGGCTCGATCTGCCAGACCGAAAGAGGGACACCCACCTGTGAATTATAGCTTTTGGGACTTCTGACCACCACTCTTTCTTTCTGCATCAACTGGAAAAGCCATTCCTTGAGTATAGTCTTTCCGTTGCTGCCTGTTATACCGATTACAGGAAGGTCAAACTCGTTCCGGTGACTGGCAGCCAATAACTGCAAGGCCCTCAGGGTGTTATTAACAACAATGAAATTAGCGCCCTGGAAGCGGTTGATATCCTCCGGCAGGCGCTCTACAAGAAAATTCCTGACCTGTTGTCTGAAAAGGGCGGTCAGGTAATTATGCCCGTCATTCCTTTCTCCCCTGATTGCCACGAAAAGGGAATCACCCGGAAAAGAGAATTTCCGGCTGTCGGTCACAATGTTCCTTATAACCTGGTTGCTGCCACCCATGTATAGTTTCCCCCCGACAGCGCCGGCTATCTTCTCAACGTGGTATTTTGCCATTTACAGGTTATCTTAGAAATAACACATTATCCGGTAATCAAATCATCCATATTGCCCGAATCAGCGTGCCGGCCTGATGTTTTTCCTTTGTATCTCATTGAAGCAAACACGACATAACGGCTCATACAGATTCTGCTCACCAAGCAAAACAATTTTCTCTGAAACATCTTTACGGTAGGAAAACTGCGCAAGATTTCCACATTGCATGCATATCGCATGAACCTTGGTTACATATTCCGCTGTTGCAAGAAGCATAGGGATAGGTCCGAATGGTTTGCCCCTGAAATCCATATCCAGTCCGGCCACAATAACCCTGACACCCGAGTTGGCAAGTTCATTGCAGACATCAACCAGATTGCTGTCAAAAAACTGTGCCTCATCAATCCCGACAACGTCAACATCTGCCGCAAGCAGCAGGATATTACCTGAGGATGAAACAGATGTAGACATTATGGCATTATCATCATGCGAAATAACATGTTCATCAGAGTATCTGTTATCTATTTCAGGCTTGAATATCTCGACTCTCTGGTTGGCTATCTTCGCTCTTTTAAGACGCCGTATAAGTTCTTCCGTTTTCCCTGAGAACATTGAACCGGCAATTACCTCAATCGATCCCCCCTTTTTGTTGCCCCTGATTGAATTTTCAAGAAACATGCCGGTTGCTTTCTTTTATAATTGTTAATTTTACAAAATTAAACAAAATGGCGCATCAACTTATAATATTTTGCCCAATGGATTCAAAAAGTATTGGAAAGCATCTGAAATACAAACTCAGGGAGCTGGAACTTATTATCGGTAACATTGAAAAGGATGTAACACCGGCCAGAATAGATATTGATCTGGCGCTCTCTAAAACCAGGGAATTGTATGAATTGCTCCTTAATACCGGTCAGGCCCCCTCAACAGTCACCGGTCGGACCAGCACCTCAGAAATGCCTGAGAAGCCGGTGGTTCCTTCAGATCCTGAACCTGTAAATAGCGATGAGGAATTTGAACAGGAGGGCATAGTTCCTGGTCCGGTTCACAAACAGCCGGAAACAGAAGACAGAGATACATCAAAGGATAGCAAACCGGAAAAAACAGGTTCTGTTAGCGGTAAGGATGGGGCAGATGACGCCGCCGGCTCCAGCGAAGAGGAGAATGCCGGGCTATCCGGGGATACTGGGCAATCCGGGGATACAGACGCGAAAAATGACCCTTACGGTCATGAAAATGATCAGCTTCCTTCTGCCGATGAGAAAAATACTGAAAAGCCTCAGTCCGGCTCAACTGAGAAAAATGATGCCAAATTAAAGAATTCAGGAAAACAGAACGGCCATAAAGAAATTGTCGCAGACCGCTTCCAGGATGCACAAAACTATATCAACAAGGCAATGGCCGATAAAAAGGGCGGCAGGGACCTTACCTCAAAAATTCAAACACGGCCTATAACAGACCTGAGAAATTCTATCGGACTGAATGAAAAATTCCTTTTCATAAAGGAGCTTTTCAGGGGAAGGCCTGACCAATATAATCAGTGTATCGATATGCTGAACAAAACCACCACATACGAAGAGGCCATTAAATTTCTTAACGACAGCTATGATTGGGAAGAGGATAATGAGGTGGCGGAAAAACTTATCAACCTGGTGAAAAGAAAGCATCCTGCCGGGTAAATCCATTCTCATGGGAAAACTTGTACTTGTACCAACTCCGGTGGGAAACCTGGGAGATATAACCCTGAGGGCCCTTGATGTGCTAAAGAGCGCTGACGGGATACTGGCAGAAGACACAAGAAGAACAGGTATTCTCCTGTCGCATTACAATATAGAAAACAGGATAATTCCATATCATCAGCACAATGAGCACAGGAAGGTCGATGCCATTGCCGGAATGATCGCAGAAGGACAAACCCTTGCTCTTGTGACAGATGCCGGAACCCCGGGGATATCAGACCCCGGCTTCCTGCTGGTAAGGACATGTATTAAAAACAATATTGAGATTGAAACTCTCCCGGGAGCGACCGCATTTTTACCGGCATTGATAAACAGTGGCATACCGGGCGACAGGTTCTGTTTTGAAGGTTTTCTGCCACATAAGAAAGGGCGTAAAAAACGGTTAGAAGGCCTGAAGGAGGAAACAAGGACAATAATCTTTTACGAATCCCCCTACCGTATCTGCAAATTACTGCAGGAACTATCTGATGTAATGGGTCCGGACAGGCTGGCATCGGTTTCCAGGGAACTAACCAAAATTCATGAGGAGACAGTCAGGGGAAGCCTCGCTGAACTGCAACTGCGGTTTTGCAAAACAGATGTAAAAGGGGAAATTACACTTGTCTTATCTGGTAACCAACGGGTATAATGGGAAAAAACAGGCACACCCTTCTGGAACTGACCGGCATGATCGGCAAAGCTATTTCCCGCAGCCTTAACGGCAGTTACTGGATAGTTGCTGAGATTAATGAGATAAGGGAAAACTATAGCGGACACTGTTACCTTGAGCTGGTGGAGAAGGACAGTGGTAACGACAATATAGTGGCAAGATGCCGTGCAACTATATGGGCCTATACATGGAGGATGCTTAAGCCATACTTTGAGACCTCAACATCCCAGAAGCTTTCCAAGGGGATGATGGTCCTTGTCGAGGTAACTGTCGAGTTTCATGAATTATATGGAATAAGTCTTAATATCAAAGAGATAGATCCGGTATATACAATAGGCGACCTTGAGAGAAGAAGAAAAGAGATCCTGCACAGGCTGGAGGAGGAAGGGATAATAAATATGAACAGGCAGCTCGATATTCCGGGTATTCCATCACGAATAGCAGTAATTTCCTCACCTGCCGCTGCGGGTTATGAAGATTTTATCCATCAGCTTGAGAATAATTCCCGCAATTACCGTTTCAGCACAATGCTCTTTCCTGCCCAGATGCAGGGCAGCACAGCCGGCAGGTCTGTTACCGATGCACTCGACATGATATTCGAAAAGGAAGGGATGTTTGATGTGGTGGTGATCCTAAGGGGAGGTGGTTCGGCATCTGACCTGAGCTGCTTTGACAGCTATGAGATAGCAGCACATATTGCACAGTTCCCGCTGCCGGTTATTACAGGAATTGGACATGAAAGGGATAAAACAATTGCAGGTATGGTTGCAAACACGAATGTAAAAACCCCCACTGCTGCCGCAGAGCTGCTTATAGGCAAGTACACTGAAGCTGACAGCCTTGTTTTATCGTTTGGAAACAGGCTGGCTTCCGCTGTCACAAACCTGATCCGGCAGAACAGGCAGGTAACTACCGCACTTTCAGGCAGTATACCAGGTATCGTAAAAAACAGGATGCAGCAGGCTAAGGCGGAACTCCGGGCCTCAGGGTCAATAATGGCGAGGTCAGCAGGTGGTTATATTCAAAAAAGACATCACACTATCGATTCGTTCCATTACCGCTTCAGGGTCCATACAAAGAACTACCTGCTAAGCCATAAGAGCAGTGAGGCCGAGATGCGCACAAAGCTTATACCACAGCATACCGCCAGATTATTAAAAGGCAGGTCGGAAAGGCTCCATCTGTTCGGGACAAAGCTGGGACTTCTGGACCCGGAAAATCTCCTTAAAAAAGGTTATGCGCTCGTCACGAAGAACGGAAACATTGTAAAAAGTGCCAGGAATATCCATTTTGGCGACCTGCTGGA
Organism: Marinilabiliales bacterium; assembly: GCA_007695015.1. Classification (NCBI taxonomy): domain Bacteria; kingdom Pseudomonadati; phylum Bacteroidota; class Bacteroidia; order Marinilabiliales; species Marinilabiliales bacterium. The sequence continues at coordinate 62,320 of REEN01000055.1, read as the reverse complement.
AACTAAATTGCATGACGGCCGTATAACCAGCAGGGTGTCGGATATTGATATATCCACGGACAATACCAAAGTCTCTGAATGATTTGAAGATACATACAAAATACACGATAACGGTTATACTGCTGTTCTATTCATACATTTCTGCAACAGCTGAAGTCAATATTATTGACAGCCTGTTAAATAAGCTTGAATATGCCACACCTGCAGAACAGGTGCAGATATTTAATGACATTTCCCGGGCATACTGGCAGGTTTCGCCCGAGGAGAGCGCCAGGTATGCTGGAAAAGCACTGGATATGGCCACGCAGCTCGCCGACAGGAAAGGTGTGGCCGATGCAATTAACAGGCTGGGGAATGCAAGGTATTTCGCGGGTGATTACGATGAATCACTGAAATACTATCTTCAGTCGCTCGAAATAAGAAAAGAGATTGAAGATACTGAAGGCATACTCGGATCATATAACAACCTGTACATTCTCTATAATGCGGCAGGCCAAAGCAATGAAGCACTCAAATGCCTGCAAGAAGCTTTTACAATAAGCGAACTCAGCGGAGATGAAAATCAGATCGCCTATTTTTCGAATCTTTTGGGTTCCCGGAAATCGGAGATGCATGAGTTTGAAAAGGCGTCACCACATATTGACCGGGCGTTGCTAATGTTTGAAAGAACCGGTAACAGAGAGGGAATGGCGTCGGTACTGCTTACCAGGGGCGCCATGTACAGACGGATGAGCCTGTATGATGAAGCACAGGTCAATTATTTCAGAGCACTTGAATATTTCCGTGAAACCGGTAATCAGAACGGGATAGCCTCAGTAAAGAACAATATAGGGATAATTCATAAGCATTTGGGTCACCTGGACATAGCTCTTGAATACTATCACAGGTCTCTCGATATTTATAATGAGACGGGCGCAAATATATCAGGGATTGCCAGCATCCTGAATAATATCGGGATAATATGGTATGAAAAGGGAGACTATACCACGGCCCTCGATTATTACAAGAAGGCTCTGGGGAGTTATGATGCTGCAGGGCAGAACCAGGGCATAGCCACTACAACCCATAATATCGGGATTCTGCACACAAAGATGGGCAATTATGCAGAAGCTTTTGATGCCTATAACAGGTCTGTTGAGATCAACAGCCGCACCGGTAACGTATTCAGCCTGGCCAACAATTACAATAACCTGGGCGAAATGTTCTACCTGAAAAAAGAATATGACAGTGCAGGCAAATATCTTGAACAGGCGCTTGAGATGGCAATAGGCCTGAATGCGAAAGAGTTGATTGCAGAGAACTACCTGTTCCAGTCCATGCTCTTAAGTGAACTTGAAGATTATGAAAGAGCACTCTACCTGTTTGAAAGGCATGATGAGTACAGAGACAGCATATTTACTGAAGATACGGGGAGCAAGATAGCCGAACTACGGGTAAGGCAACAGTTTGAAAGCCAGCTTAACCAGCTTGACCTGCTTGAAAAGGATAACCAGCTTCAGCAGCTCAGGATTGAAAGGGAAAGGACATATCTCATCGCACTAGGAATTATTGCAGCCATAGCTTTCCTGTTTTCCTTCATCATCATAAGAATGATAAGGTACAGGGGAAAGCTTAACATGGCGCTCAATGAAAAGAACATGCAGCTGCAGGCAGCCAACCATGAGCTTGAAGTATCCGGTGAGAACCTCAGGAAACTCAACTCAACCAAAGACAAATTCTTTTCGATTATTGCGCATGATCTGAAAAACCCGTTTAATGCACTCCTTGGTTTTTCCGAGACACTTAACCAGGACTATGACAACCTCTCAAAAGACCAGGTTTACACATATATAGAGATCATCAATAAATCGGCCGCTAATCTATACCAGCTGCTTGAAAACCTGCTTGAATGGTCCAAAAGCCAGACGGGCAACATCAGTCACAAACCAGAAAAATTCAAGCTTCTGCCTTTTATTGAAACGGTCATAAGCTCACTTAAGGCTGATGCCGGCAAAAAGGGTATATCGGTAACCACCGATATTGATGAAGGATTGACCGCTTTCGCGGACAGGAATATTATAGCCAGCGTTCTCAGGAACCTGTTAAGCAATGCAGTGAAGTTCACATACTATAACGGTGAGATAAAGGTGGTGGCAATCCCAGGGGAAGGGGACGTAAAAGTATCAGTAACAGATAACGGCACCGGGATAGACCCCCAGGAACAAAAAAAGCTTTTCAATATCAACTACAACATAACAACCAGGGGAACCAATGATGAGAAGGGAACGGGACTCGGACTGATCCTGTGCAGGGAGTTTATTGAGAAGTCCGGCGGCAGAATATGGGTTGAAAGCGAACCCGGGCAAGGCAGCACTTTTTCTTTTACAATACCAGGATGATCAAATGTAACCACATATACAAGCTCTACCGGACCGTCATACGGATAATGCTGATCCTGTATATAACCGTTTGTTCAGACCTCACCCTTTACGGGCAGCAAACTTCCCGGGCAAGGCTTGACAGCCTGATCAACCTTGCAGATAAAAGCAGGGGAACCGAAAAGATTGACCTGCTGCTTGATATAAGTCAGATGCTCTGGTACTTTAACAGTTTCGAGGAAAGCATGAATTATGCGGTTCGGGGACTCCAACTGGCAGAAGAACTTAACTCTTCCGCAAGGAAGGCAGACGCACTCAACAGAATTGGCAATGTCCACTACTTCCTTAGAAACCACGACAATGTTATTGAAAGCTACAACATGGCGCTTGAAATTGCAATTGAACTGGATGATGACCGGAGAAAAGGAATATATCTTAATAATATAGGGTTGCTTTACTATGAGCTGGAACAGTATGATTCAGCAGAAGTATACCTGATCCGCGCACTTGACGCCAAAGAATTACATGGGGAACCCGAGCTCATATATTCAACCCTTGGAAATCTTGGAGCACTATACCGGGATAAGGGGAAATATGATGTTTCACTGCACTATTTTTCCAGGCAGCTGGAAATACAACAGACAAAGGAGGATCCCAGGAGTCTGGCGGTCGTTCACAGGCAGACAGGCGAGGTGTTTTTTATGAAGGGCCAGCATATCGAATCACTATCGCATCTGATGATTTCGCTCGATTTTGCTCAAGAAACTAATGACACCCTGTTAATTGCATCGGCACATTATCACATCGCAAGGTCATTACTTGAACTGGACCGCAAAGAGGAAGCACTGGAAAGCATAAACAGAAGCATTGATCTGGCAGCAAGCACAACCTCCCTGATGCTGATGAGCAACAACTACCATCTTTTATACCAGTACAACAAAGCCAATAGAGATCATCAGGCAGCCTTTGAAAACCTGGTAAAGCACAGCAAACTTAAAGATTCCGTCAGAACCATACAATCGAACAGGAGAATCCAACAGCTAGAAGCGATATACGAAACGGAAAAGAAAAACAGCATGATAGAGCTGCTACGCAGGGAAAATGAGATCCAGGAACTGAACCTTAACCGGCAGAATACTTTTAAGATTATTCTGGCATTGGTCCTGGCTTCATTGGCAACCTTCTTAGTTATCATTGCTTTCCGGTACAGGATAATAGTGAAAACAAGCAGGCTGCTTAAAAAGAAAGCCGGTGAGCTGGAGGAGACAAACGAAAAGCTCAGGATATCGACCATAACCCTCGAGCAGCTGAATGCAACTAAAAACAGGTTTTTCTCAATTATTGCCCACGATCTTAAAAACCCATTCAACGCCCTGCTGGGATTCTCTGATATAATGGTATCAGATTTCAACAGGCTTGAAGGCGAAGAGCTTCGCGAATATATCAGACTGATCCATCAGTCCTCTCAGAATCTTTACAAACTGCTGGAAAACCTTCTTAAATGGTCAGCCTCACAAACCGGGATGATGCATTTCATTCCCGAGCGGTTTGACCTGGTGAGCCAGATTCATTCAGAGATCAGTTTCTTCAGGATCAGTGCCCGGAAAAAGAATATAACAATTTTCGCTGACATTCCTGACGAGCTGTTCGTGTCGTCAGACAAACCACTGTTATCCAGCGTCATAAGGAATCTTATCGATAATGCTATCAAATTCACACGGGAGGATGGCCGTATAGACATAGCATTGAATGTTACAGGAAATGAAGTGGTTGTAAGGATAGATGACACCGGTATTGGTATCCCTCATGAAATGCAGCAGAGATTATTCAGGATAGACGGTAATACCAGCAGGAAGGGAACATTCAACGAGCAGGGAGGCGGCCTTGGCCTAATTCTGTGCAAAGAGCTTATTGATAAGGCAGGAGGAAAACTGGGATTTGAAAGCGAGCCTGGTGCCGGAAGCAGTTTCTGGTTCAGTCTTCCCCTGAATTATCAACCGGAGAAATGATTAATCCATGGTTAAACCAAAATTAAGTAATTATGCCTGAGAATAAGATCAGTTACAATGAAGCAGTGGGTGAAATAGAGAGTATACTTAACCAGATAGAGAACGAAGATCTGGACGTGGACGAACTTTCCGGCAAAGTAAAAAGAGCATACTTCCTGCTTAGATTGTGCCGGGAAAAGCTTTATGCAACCGAGAAAGACATTGAGAATATCCTGAAAGATTTTGCCGGAGAAGAAGAAAAGAGCGCCAATAATACCTAATATCCCTCCTGCACCGAAGTATTTACACTGATCTGTATCTCGTGCCCAATGGCTTTCACATACCGTGCTATCCGGATAAAAGGTGCTGCAAAACCATAACTCCTGTGACAGCCAAGGTGAATATCCCTGGCCAGGTTCATGGCCATGTACTGATTGGCTTTTATAGCCTGTGCAAAATCAGTCCTGCCATCGTTAAAGCTGCCGTTTAACTTGCTGAGCGTTCTTATATTTTCTTTAATGATACTCTTCAGCACCCTGTAGTCCCTCAACTGTGAAGATAGACAATCAGTAACAACTCCTACAATATTACCGGTTGACAGGTCAATTACAGGAGAACCGGCATTGCCCGGTTCAAACGGTGCTTCAATGTGCATATATTCATCTCCACCGATAATATTATGTGAAGAAACAATACCAGCTTTCAAATACGGTTTGTTCATACGCCTGCTGTACCCGATAATGGCAACCTGGGTGCCGGTTACCACAGCAGCAGGTACAACAGGTGCCGCTAAAGGAACAGGCGCTGTCCTGCCGGGGGGAACCCTTATCAGTTTTATTCCTGAATATCGATTTTTCAGCTCACCCGCTATAAGCTTGCGCAGATCAACGGTGTTGAGTTCCTTAAACATAACAGGCTCAGTTGAGCTATCAGGACAAAAACGCAGGACTAAACGTACGGCCCTTCTCATCTCTTCGCTGCATATGTCAGTCACAATATAGTCTTTGTACCTGAAGCCGGTCGCCCGGTAAAAAAGGATGCCCCTTTTACTGTAAAATTCAAAAGAACATACAGATTTGTGATGGTTTTTCCAGACAGAGGTGTACATAATGACGTGTTTTTGTTTAACATCCAGCCTGGGAGGCAGTCAGCTTTTCCATCTGCAATGCCGTCAGGCTGCTTTATTATCCAAAAAATTTGGTTCAAAAAGTTATAGCCCCCTGTCAAGAGGTTCATTTTTTTTGAAAACGTGACACGGGTTTTTCAACAACCAGCCACTAATTAAATAAGTTATTAACAAATAACCTGTCCGGATATAAGCCTGACAGGTATAGTGACTTATCACGACTGTTTATAACTTGTTGAAAACAAAAACAGTCCGGTACAAAAAATTATAACGGGTTTCCATTGTGCCGACCGGTAAAACCATCAGGCCGGAGCTAAAAGTGAGCAAAGAGTGGTCGGTGACGGTATCAAGCGGGTCTGTAATACAATTCCCGTTCTCATGATGCCACGCCCTCCCTGAACCTATTGAAGCTTCTAAATCTTTTTCTGCTCACGGATTGCTTCTGCGAGGGATGCCTCCCTGGTATAGAATTTCTGCCATTTATGCTCCGGATCGGGTCTGGTCAGAAGCGATACGATAATAAGCACTGCAATTGAAGCACTTGCAGCAGGTATTACAATATAACTGGTACTGATAAATGGCTCAGGCAAAATTGCGTTGATGACCGTTATCAATACTGTAACCCCCATACCGGTAGCAATTGAGGCAACCCCCCCCGCAGTTGTTACGCGTTTCCAGAGGAAAGCAGCCAGCAGCACAGGTGTAAGCCCTGCTCCTACCATGGTGTAGGCCGTAAAGGCCATATCCAGTATTGTCCTGAACTGGGTAAGGAGCAAATAGGCCATTATGCCAAGAGCTATCAGGGCCATCCTCTGGAAAAGAACCACCTGTTTCTGTCCGGCATCGGGTTTTATGAACCGCTGGAAAATATCACGGGTAAGGTTGGTAGAAGGGGCCATAAGGAAACTGTTTCCGGTGGAGGTAATAATGGCTACGGCCGCACATATAAGAAGCAACCCTGCAAGAAGCGGCAGCCCAACCTCAGTGCTGTACCTGGCTGTGTGTAAAATTATCTGCTCCGAGTTCTCAACCGACAGAAAAAGTTCTGAAGAGGACGGAAGGCTGTTAAAATGATTGAAGGCCAGTATGGCAAGTGAAGCTATTGCGGTTTCGACTACAATGGTGCCAAGTACCCACCAGACCACTGCAGTTTTTGCCGACTTTTCATTGCGCGCCGAAAAGAACTTCTGGTACATGTTAGATTCGCCGAGCAAAAGCAGGAAGGTAGGAAAGAAGATACCCATAGCCCAAAGAAGGTTATTGTCGCCAAAAACCGTAAGTTTAGAAGGATCAAGGCTGGAAGACACATATTCACTTCCGCCAAGATGGATATAGATCAGGGGGACTGCAACTATTACGGCAAGTGTTATCACTGCACCGTTAATTATGTCAACCGAAACAATTGAGATCATTCCCGCAAAAGCGGTAAACAGAACAATAAATGCTGCGGTAATGATCACCCCCTGCCATTCAGGCACCCCTGCAACAAGGTTGAGCACAAACCCCCCGCCCCTGAACTGGTAACCAACGATAGTGGTATAGGCGATCACAATTACCAGGGTCCCCAGTATACGTGCCCACTTGTTGTAGCGCAGCTCAAGTATGTCGGGTACCGTGTACTGGGCAATTCTCCTGACCCGGGCAGCAAGAAAGAATACTATTATAATGCCAACCCAGGCACCCGCTGCCATCCATAACTCCGAGAGCCCAACCCTTGCAGCGAGTCCTGCTCCTGCCAGAAGGCTTCCCGAACCTATCCAGGTACAAAGAAGCGTACCCACCAGTTTATACGTAGGTACGGAACGCCCCGCCACCATGAAATCGTCCTGCCCTTTTACCGCAAAACTTTTATAAACGCTGATACCCATAAGAAAAGCAAGGTATCCAAGAACCACCCATAAGAAGATCATATCAGTAAATTTAATTTTCTATAAAGTATAAAACAGCTCTGCTCCAGGTCCTATCGGCAGGCCCGTAAGTATCCATACAATCAGCATTGCCAGCCAGAAAAGAAGGAACATAACCGAATAGGGCAGCATTGTTGCAATTATGGTACCTATACCTGCACGCTTGTCATATTTTTCCATAAAGGCTACTATAAGAGCAAAATATGACATCATTGGAGCGATCACATTGGTAACGCTGTCGCCAACCCTGTAGGCAAGCTGAGTAAATTCAGGCGAATATCCAAGCAGCATGAACATCGGTATGAAAACGGGGGCCATGATGGCCCATTTTGCCGAGGCGCTTCCAATAATAAGGTTTATCAGTGCCGAAATCAAAACAAGGCTGATCATCAGAGGTATTCTCCCCATTCCCAGTGCGCTTATGCCTTCGGCACCCTTGATCGCAAAGATAAGTCCAAGATTGGTCCAGTTGAAATAGGCAACGAACTGTGCAGCAAAGAAAACCAGAACTATGTATGTGCCGAGCGTCGACATTGACTTGCCCATCCCGTTTATAACATCGGCATTGCTTTTCAGGGTTTTTGCCCCGATTCCGTAAGCTATACCGATCACTGCGGCAATAATGAAGATCATGGCAACGATACCCGACATGAAAGGGGACCTCAGCAGGTCGCCTGTTAAGGGGTCACGCAAAAAACCGCTGCCGGGTATATTGTCCCATATCCCTCCGCTGATGGGCATCGTGGCCCACAACAGCAGCAGCACAATCACGTAAAAGGTCCAGGATGCATATTTCAAGCCCCTCTTCTCATCACTGCTGATATCACTCAGTTCTTCAGGCTTCGCATCACCCTTGTACGGACCCAGGCGTGGGATTACGATCTTTTCGGTAACCCAGGTGCCTACAAATGCTATAAAGAAAGTGGAAATAAACATGAAGTAATAGTTGGCAGCGGGGTTAACCTGGTAGGTTTCGTCAATTATATGGGCCGCCTCCTCCGACAATCCTGCAAGCAGCGGATCAATGGTCCCCAAAAGCAAATTGGCACTGTATCCCCCGGAAACACCTGCAAAGGCGGCGGCCAGCCCCGCTATCGGGTTCCTGCCTACTGCAAGGAATATCATAGCCCCCAGGGGAACAAGAACGACATATCCAACCTCACTGGCTGTATTTGAAAGGATCCCTGCAAACACGATTGCAAATGTCAGAAGCTTCCTGGGCGCCGACAGCACCAGCTTGCGCAGCGCGGTCGACATGAAACCGCTCGACTCCATCACCCCTATACCGAGGAGTGCAACAAGTACAGTCCCCAGAGGTGCAAAAGAGGTGAAGTTGACCACCATCCTCATCAGTATCATATGCAGCCCTTCGATCGTCAGCAGGCTGAAAGGCTTTACCTCCTCGCCGGTGCCCGGATGCGTAACCGTGATGTCAAAAGCACTCACGATCCCTGATAACACAATCGTTCCTCCCGCAAAAATGGCAAACAGGGTGGCCGGATGCGGCAGTTTATTTCCTACCCGCTCTATTGCACCGAGCATTCTTGCAATGAACCCCGAACTTCCGTTTTTACTGTTTGCCATAGTCATATCTGATTTAGCACTCCTGAAGCATCCGGAAAACCAAAAAAATTGTTGCAATTTTAGCATTTATTGGGAACTAAAACAATAAAAAATCACGAAACGATATAATTTAGAGGTGTTAAAAGTATATCAACATGCAATTGCACCGATATTATCGTAATTTTACATCCTTCATTGGAAAAATGTAAAAAAACTATCAGGCACACGCATTCTCCAAAGTAATTTTTTGCTGATGAAGATATTGACAACAAACCAGATAAGAGAGGCCGACCTGTTCACCATAGAAAATGAACCGGTCTCATCTCTCAATCTGATGGAGAGAGCCGCCGGGGCAATAGCCGGCTGGTTCTTCGAAAACCTGCCGGCCGGGGAGCAGATCATGATATTTGCAGGGCCGGGCAACAACGGGGGTGACGGACTGGCTCTTGGACGGATACTCAAAGAAAATGGATATTCTCCACGTATATACCTGATGACCTCATCAACAGGATATTCTCCGGATACATCAGTCAACCTTGAAAGACTTCAGGCCATTGGTCTGAAGCCGGAAATTCTGACACCTTCAGGCGAACTTCCCCTTATCAGCCACTCATCGGTAGTTGTGGATGCACTTTTTGGTACAGGACTGTCAAGGCCGCTGGAAGGTTTTCCGGCTAAAATAATTGATCATATAAATGCTTCGGGTGCAAAAGTGGTCTCGGTCGACATGCCGAGCGGACTTTTTGGTGATGACAACCGTGAGAACACCGGTGGCAGCATAATCAGTGCAAGCCATACACTTTCGTTCCAGGTTCCGAAGCTGGCATTCATGTTTACAGAGAATGAAAGATTTACGGGCAGATGGGAAATACTGCCGATAGGCCTGCATGAAGAGTTTCTGAATAATGTAAAGACCAGCTTCCATTATGCCTGTGCCGAAACGGTCAGGGCCCTGATCCGGCCGAGAAGGATATTCTCCCATAAGGGGAATCTGGGACATTGCCTGCTGATATCAGGCAGCAGAGGCAAAATGGGAGCTGCGGTACTTGCAGCCGAATCATGCCTGAGGACGGGGACGGGACTGCTGACAGTGCACGTACCAAAAGAAGGCTGCGGTATAGTACAGACTGCAATACCCGAAGCAATGTTAAGCATAGACTGCTCAGAGAACTTCTTCACCGAGCTGCCTGACCTTGATAAGTTTGATGCCATTGGAGCAGGGCCGGGAACCGGAACAGGTATAAAAACAAGCCGGGCACTTTACAAACTGATCACAACGGTGAAGGTTCCGCTAATCCTGGATGCCGATGCAATCAATATTATGGCCGGTAACAATGAATGGATTGGGCTCCTGCCCGAAAATTCAGTGCTGACACCACACCCTGGAGAGTTTGACCGCCTCGCAGGAAAGCACATGAACAGTCATGACCGGCTGCTTACCCAAATAAATCTTGCGAAAAACCATAAGATCACAATAGTCCTCAAAGGGGCGTTCACATCGACAGCAACTCCATCAGGCGATGTATATTTCAACGGTAGCGGGAACCCGGGAATGGCAACAGCCGGTTCGGGCGATGTGTTGACAGGAATTATCTTATCTTTGCTCGGTCAGGGTTACCCCCCTGCTGATGCTGCAATCACAGGTGTTTTTATTCACGGAATGGCAGGTGATCATGCGTCTTCAATCGGTTCGGAGGAATCGCTGATTGCCCGTGATATAAGCTCATCTCTGGGAAATGCATTCAGAAAACTAAAAACTGCTCGATCATGATTTACAGATTTGCATTCTTGTTACTCCTTGCATCAATAATTGCAGGATGTGCAGGTTCAAGAAGCCTTAAACACGAAACTTCGGCAATAAATGCAAAAGATGCCGTTCACCCCCATAGTTACACGTTAATCTATTCGCTGCCCAGAACCACACTCAGAATTACAGTGGAAGCATCCAGGTTTACAACAAGGAGGGGGCCATATTACCAGTATGCCGAGAGATACCTGGGTATAACCGGGGTTCCTGAAAGGAATTTTGACCGGTGGGTAATTGACAATATTTCGATTGACAGCTACCAGGAGGCAGATCCTGAACATTATTACCTGCTGAAGACGAATGACAGGCATGTGACAAATTTTTTCAGGCTGGAAGCAGAGGGCTTTGTTCTGCCTGTAAACCAGAAACAGCTGCCTGACCTTGACGGCTACTCACTGCCCGGCGAAGTGCCGGTCACCTCTCCCCTTTTCACCGACCTGTCAATCCACCCGCTGGTAGTTGAAGAGACACGCACCGTAATGAGAATGGTAAGGCAGGATACCGCATTCGTAAATGTACCTGTCCTGCAAAGGCAATCCGTTACCAAAAGCCTGGAAGCAAGGGCTGCTGAAGTGGCTGACCTTATATTCGAACTCAGAAGTAACAGGTTTAAACTGATATCGGGAGATCTGGACCTGTTTCCTGACGGCAAAGCCCTGGAAGCGATAATTGAAGAGTTCCGGAAGCAGGAATCTGAATACCTCAGCCTGTTCACAGGAAAGGTATCAGAGCATAAACACAGGTTTGTATTCGACTATACCCCGCCCCCGGGAGAGGCCGGCGAAACGGAAGATCCTGAGGTTTTATTCAGGTTCTCCGAATCAGATGGTGTTTTAAGTGCATATGAAACCGGCGGAAGGCCTGTAACCATCGAGTTGACATATGAAAACAAAACCGGAAATCTTGATATGGTATCATCAGCATCAAGGCAGGACAGGCAAAGTTCAGGAATATATTACAGGATCCCCGAAGCCGCTTCAGTCCGAATTTCTGACGGCAAAACCGGACTGGCTTCAAGAAGAGTACTTGTAGGTCAGATGGGCAAAATAATAGTCCTTCCGGCCGACTTCAAGTGGGAATAATGACCTCATGCGATCCAATTTCGGCGGATGCCGGCACGGAACATTCAAGTACAAATGTAATTCTGTATTTCCTGTTGGTTGCCGCCTATTTGAAGGCCCCCTTGAAACTCTCCCTGTAGGACTCCCATGGAGTATGCTTGTAATGATCCTCGGCAAAGAAACGGAGTATAGGCTCAATTCCTTCCGGTGTCATAAACCCCGGCACAGAAGTCAGTAATTCAAGGTCTTCGTTAATATAGACCACCGTGGGATAAGACATCTGTCCACCAAGTAAAGCAATAGACAGTTGGTGGGGAGAGCGCCTGCCCTCACCTTCATTCACAAACATGTGTCCCTGAAAATTAATCGTATCCCTGGTCTCGGAGTTAAGCTTTACTGCATAAAAATGATTGTTTATATAGCTTGCCACCTGGGGGTTATTAAATGTCTCTGACTCCATCCGCTTGCAGAATCCGCACCAATCGGTGTAAACATCAATTATTATCTTGCGAGGGTTCTGCCTGCTCATCTCTACAGCCTCTTCAAAACTAACCCAGTTTACCTTTTCGTTCTGAGCCTTAACAGCCGGAATGAACATGCCGGCTGTCATAATTATGACCAGATATATCTTCAGTGATGACATTTTCAATAACATAATTTTAAATTTTAGATCAACTATCTCAGTTTATAATGTATCGGGGAAAAAACAAAACCCTTGCTTAACTTGCAAAATTAACACCATTCAGGTTACATATATAAATAATTACAATTATTTAACAAGTATAATATATCCGGATGTTCATTCATACTCCCATATAATACAATTTTCCCGGTAATTATGTTCAGCTACATATGCATTGGACGATATTTTTTTTTTTACATTTACGCTTTAATTAAATATCCGGGCGGGTATCCACCGGCAGACAGACATGGTCGCCATAAATCCAACTACAAGTATTTATACATAAACCATTAATAACCATACCTGTACAAAATGGAAAATAACGACGCCAATAAAGTGGAGAAAAAAGGCCTGTTCCAGCGGGCACTTGACAAAGTGGAAATAATAGGTAATAAACTGCCGCAACCTGTAACACTCTTTGCAATACTGATGGTAATAGTTCTGCTGTTATCCTGGATATTCGGCGGAGTGACCGTTGATCACCCGGGAAAGGAAGCGGGACTTGTTGACAGCGAAGGCAGGCCTGTCGAGACTATAAGTGTTGTAAACCTTCTTTCGCGTGAGGGTGTTCAGAGAATATTTACCGAAATGGTCGATACATTTGCACAATTTCCGCCGCTGGGGCTGGTCCTAGTGGTAATGCTCGGTATTGGCGTTGCAGAACATTCCGGCATGATAGCTGTTGCCCTCCGGATGTTTGTGTCAAAAGTTCCAAAATTTCTGATAACCTTTTCAATTGTTGTGGCCGGGATGATAAGCTCAGTGGCAGCAGATGCAGGCTATGTGGTGCTAATACCTCTTGGCGGAGTTATCTTTCTCAGCATGGGCAGGCATCCGCTGGCAGGTATAGCTGCGGCATTTGCAGGTGTTTCAGGTGGATTTGGGGCTAATTTTCTGCCTACCGGACTTGATCCGATGATAGCCGCATTTACCGAACCCGCCGCCCAGATAATTGACCCGGAATACACAGTCAATCCGCTGTCTAATTACTACCTGATGGCTGCCTCTGTGCCATTCGTGGGAATTGCAGGCACATGGATAACAGAAAAAATACTGGTGCCACGGCTTGGATCCTATGAGCCGGATGACGATGTGGCTCTTGATGAAACAAATGAAATATCCCCACGTGAACGCAAGGCTCTGAAATGGTCCCTCTTTTCCGTGATTGTCATCCTCGGGTTGGTCGCTCTGGCCACTATCCCTGCCGACGGCGTGCTCAGGGGCGATTTTGATCCCGAAACGGGAAAAAGAACGATGCGGCCATTCTATGACTCGATCGTACCCATAATGCTTGTTGTGTTCTTTGTAGCAGGACTGGTTTACGGGATGGTTGCAAAAACCATAAAAAGTGACAAGGATGTTTCTGATATGACTGCCAAGGCAATGGCAACAATGGGCCTCTACATAGTCATTGCGTTTGTTGCAGCCCAGTTTGTGGCATACTTCAACTGGTCAAACCTGGGAAGTGTCCTTGCAGTTAAGGGGTCTGACGGACTGAAGGCAATCGGATTTACCGGCGGACCGCTGCTGGTCGCGTTTATCATTGTAGCCTCACTGGTCAACCTTGTTATGGGAAGCGCTTCGGCTAAATGGGCAATTCTTGCACCCATATTCGTTCCAATGCTCATGCTTATGGGATACTCTCCTGAACTGACCCAGGCAGCCTATCGTATCGGCGATTCCTATTCAAACATACTGACCCCGCTTTTACCCTACTTCCCTATTGTAATAGTCTTTGCACAGAAGTACGTTAAGAATGTGGGTATAGGAACCCTGATATCAATGATGCTGCCATATGCGATTGCATTTTTGATCGTAAGGATCCCGATGCTGCTTATATGGATATGGCTTGAGCTGCCCCTCGGTATCGAAGGCCCCCTTTATTACACCCCTTGACAAAAGTTTGCCGGATCAAAGGGTCCGGCAGGCTTTCGTGACGCAAGACCTTTGAGTGTCCGAATCCCCGGCAAGGAATAAATAATAATCAGAAAAAGTACCTGAAATGAGTAAAGAGATCAAAAACCTTGACCCCGCACTTATCTGGAACTATTTTTACGATTTAACCCAAATACCGAGGCCTTCAGGGAAAGAAGCCGGAGTTGCCGGGTATATCAGAAAATTCGGAGAAAAGAGAGGGCTTGAAACCCTAATCGACCCTGCCGGAAATGTGATAATCAAAAAACCGGCCACACCGGGTATGGAGGATAAAAAGACTGTGCTCCTGCAAGGTCACCTCGACATGGTACCCCAGAAAAACAGCGATAAGGTCCATGACTTTGAAAAAGATCCTATTGAGGCATATATTGAAGGTGAATGGGTATGTGCACACGGAACAACACTAGGAGCTGACAACGGTATCGGAGTTGCCGCAGCACTGGCTGTGCTTGATGCCGGTGATCTGGTTCATGGTCCGGTCGAAGCTCTCTTTACCGTTGATGAGGAAAGCGGCATGACAGGGGCTAACGGACTCGAGCCGGGCATTCTGAATGCAGATATTATGCTCAACATGGACTCTGAAGATGAAGGAGAGCTTTATACAGGTTGTGCGGGCGGTCTGGATGCAAATATTAAGTTCACGTACCACAATATTGAGCCCCCGTCAGGTCATTCTGCATTCAGGGTTGAAATTAAGGGGTTGAAAGGTGGGCATAGCGGACTTGATATAGATCTTGGCCGGGGGAATGCCAACAAGCTGCTGTTCCGTTTTCTCAAGCATGCGGTGGAGTTCCATGGAGCCCTGGTTGCAAATATTGACGGCGGTGGATTGCGCAATGCCATTCCGAGAGAAGCTTCAGCAACCGTCGTGTTGGTACCAGACAAGGTGAATTCACTGAAAGAGAGCGCCGAAGCTTTTGCCGGCATATTCAGGAATGAACTCTCAGCAGTTGAACCCGACCTGAGCCTTGATTTAAATGAAACGGGTTTACCCGGAAATATTATCGACAAAGACACTATTAGTCGCCTTATCAGGTCAGTGATTGCCTGCCCCAATGGTGTGATAAGGATGAGCAATTCAATGCACGGACTCGTTGAAACATCGACGAACCTGGCAAGTGTCAGGTCAGATAACGGGGTTATTGATGTGAAGTGCCTCATGAGGAGCTCGGTTGATAGCTCCAGGGACGAACTTGCCTCAATGATGGAAGGGCTCTTTACCCTGGCGGGAGCCGGAATAACCTTTGACGGAGCTTACCCCGGATGGAAACCCAACATGGATTCTGAGATTCTGGCTGTGATGAAAAATGTCTACAAGGCACTTTACGGCAAAACACCCGAAGTCAAAGCCATTCATGCCGGACTTGAATGCGGGATAATAGGTGGTGTATATCCCGGTCTTGACATGATATCCTTCGGGCCGACAATAAGGTATCCCCATTCACCCGATGAAAAGGTCCATATCGAATCGGTGCATAAATTCTGGGTATTGCTGACAGAAACACTCAAGAATATTCCCGGCAAAAACTGATTTCAATTCCGCAACCGGGGGAATAGCGGCCTTATGTGTGCAGGCTAACATAAATGGCTGTCCGCAGACAGCCATTTAATTAATAACATATTTGACCGCAGAGGTCCCGCTATACCTTGTGCCTTGGCTCATCGGATACAGTGAGCCTTTTACGGCCCTTTGCCCTCCTTGAGGCCACAACCCTGCGTCCGTTGGCAGTAGCCATTCTTTCACGGAAACCGTGCTTGTTTTTTCTCTTTCTGTTTGATGGTTGAAACGTCCTCTTCATGATATATCAGATATTTTTATATTTATCAGGTCAATAATTCAGGGACTGCAAAGATAATGTTTTAAATAATATTTCAAAAACCCGCGAAAATTTTAAATGCATACATTCAAAAAACATCAGTTTATGAATCTGTTTCCCTTTTTTTATCACAGACTTAACCGGGGATTGAACACCCCGGTGATCCTAGACCCAAAGGTGTATGACAAACCTATGTTCCCGCTTAACTGGTAACTTGTTGCCCTGCGGCGCTGTTCCAGCAGTATCTGTTCCAGGGAAAGGTCTCCTTTGGGAATTGCAACCTGGTCGTTAATGAGTTCAAAGCTGCCCCTGAAATTCAGCGACAAACCCTCAACAATTCTCAGGTTCATGAAAGCAAACAGTTCCGCCCTGTTTGACCGGAGATCATGAAAATGGTGGAAGCCTACAAGACCTGCCCTCACATTTCCCCATGGCTGGCGGAAATTTGCCGAAGCAATTACTGCCTGGCCGAACAGTAACTCCTCTTCCTTGTCAAAGATAGTCTCCTCCTGGTAATCGTAATAGCCGGCACCAACCCTCCATGCAAAGGTAATTGACCGGCGGGTGGCTTCCTCGTATGGGAAGACACTGTATTCAATGGCAGGAGAAAGCTCCGCAGAGAATCTCATATTGTCGAATGTGCTGTAGTATATATCACCAAACCCGCCAACCGCCCAGTGATCGCCAATACTCACTATATGGTAGCTGTCAAAACCGCCCCTGTGGGCGACAGAGGATACCCAGCCGTCACCGGTCTTAAAATTCCTTTCATTGTAATTGTTGTAAGGTCTGAGCCTGGTACGCGATTCTGTGGTTATCCTGTCAGCAAATATCCCGTACCTCAGGTGAATCGCATTCCTGGTATCCTCACGACTGAAATTACCGCCGCCATAAATCTCAATCACCCAGTAGTTCCATGGATCTTCCGTCACAACATCATCGGTATCGATGGCAACAGCGGCAGCCTCATATGTTAACCGCATTCTGCCGGCTGCACTTGATGCAGCCATGAACGGGGCAAGCCCGAATTTTATCTTTTCGGTATATCCCCGCCTTGTTTCGTCTGAGGTATTGGAGGAGGGGGCCCAGTAGCTTAGCTCGTAGTTCATTGCCTTAAACCTGCCGTAGCCTATAAAAGATATGCTGTAGGTCGCCCCGATGCTTCCCGATGCATGCCTTGACATAATGATATGGACATCGGCCATCTCCCGCTCCCGTACATAATCAACCAGAGGTATCTCCTGCCTGATAAAATCGTCGTCAATCCATCTTTCAAGGTCCAGGAACACGCTCAGCCTGCTGCCAGTGACACCCTGTCCCATAGCTGATGTGCCTGCACCGGCAATAAAACCAAATAAAACAACGATGGTATAATAAAAAAATCTTTCTCCTTTCAGAATAATTTGTCTCATATCTAATTAAAATCAGTTCGTATTTCCTGCAAATAAACCCTTATAATACCAACATTGTTGATCAGAACCAATAAAAACGGATTAAAATTAGTTAATTATTTGTTCACTGTGCAGCCAGTTCAGTAAAAAATTTGATGCGGGTTCATGCGTCTGTGTGTAATTTTACGCAGAAAAAATTTAATGTATATTTGTGGTAATAACCAGATTTCCATTTATAACAATAACAAGATATGAGAACAAATATGATCATGCTTGCAGTCTTGCTGATGCCTGCAATACTAAAACCTGCCGGGGCACAGTCTCCAGGCAGCAGGGGCATTGTCAGTTTCCTCGAGATCATTGATATTAAAACAGGGGAACGGGATGTCGTATGGTCAGACACCAGCCATTTTGAGGCCCCAAACTGGTCGCCTGACGGCACCACGCTCTACTTCAACAGTGGCGGATATATATACAGGATCCCTGTCGGGGGTGGAGAACCGGTCAGGATTGATACCGGTTTCGCAAACCGGAACAACAATGACCACGTTGTCTCCCCGGGCGGCACACATATGGCGATCAGCCATCACAGCGCCGAAGATGGCGGGGCATCTATAATCTACATTGTAAATATTAACGGCGGAGAGCCGGTCAGGATAACAGACAAAGGGCCCTCCTACCTCCACGGTTGGTCTCCTGACGGACTGGAACTTGCATATTGTGCACTCAGAAACGGTCAGTATGACATTTACGTGATACCTGTAAAGGGTGGACCTGAGATACAACTCACCAATACCGCCTCCCATGAGGACGGACCGGATTACAGCCCCTGTGGCAAATATATCTGGTTCAATTCCGACAGAAGCGGAGTGATGCAGATATGGAGAATGGAGCGTGACGGAAGCAATCCCACACAAATGACATTTGACGGCTACAATGACTGGTTCCCCCATCCTTCGCCTGATGGGAAACATATTGCACTTCTTTCGTATGACAAGGATGTTGAGGGGCACCCTGCGAACAAAAACGTATGGTTGAGGCTTATGCCAGCTGAAGGAGGAGAACCTGTAACCCTTACGGAACTTTTCGGCGGACAAGGCACCATCAACGTACCCTCCTGGTCGCCCGACAGTCAAAGGTTTGCGTTTGTAAGCTACAAACTGCTGGACTGATGATAGAAACTTCCATGGTCCTCAGGTCTGAAACGCCTGATAGCTTTCAACTCTAAAGATTGAATTCAGTCCGGCATCCGGGATACTGACCCGATTCCGTCAGTCAGCACAACATACTCAGGGCAAAAGCGCTTATTCGCATTTAAGTTCGGCCGCTGGTAAAAAGACTATCTTTTTGGTCAGGAAAAAGTCTTCTGCAAAAAGATCGGAAATATCAAATATTCTGACCTTCTCCTTCCACACTTCCACCTCACTGTCAACATCACCACCTTTAAGGCTGTATATGCCGTGAAAAGAGGAAGGCGAATACCGGTTCAACCTGCCGGAAGACAGACTTACCAAAACAGGGAAAAGACATACTGCCCGGCTCACCACGTAATTAAACTGTCCCTTCAGTTCCTCAGCCCTGGTGTGGACCGGTCTGACATTATCAAGGCCCAGCTCACGGGCAACACTTTCAACCACCCTTATTTTCTTACGTGTAGAATCAACCAGTGTAAAATCAACATGCGGAAACATTACAGCAAGAGGTATGCCGGGAAAGCCGCCTCCGGTACCGATATCCAGAAGGGCCTCTCCGTCACTGAAATTTATCACCTTTGCAAGACTAAGTGAATGCAGTACGTGATTGATGTAAAGATTGGATATATCTTTCCTTGAGATAACATTGATCCGTGAATTCCAATATACATACAAACTCTCAAGCAGCTTGAACCTGTCAAGGGTAATGCCGCCAAGACCGGGAAAATAACGAGCCAGAACCTGAGTACCCAATATATCAGAATTTATGGGAGACGTTGTTCAATACATTGAAAAGCAGATCTCTGGCCCTGAAAAGCTGTGCCTTGACTGTGCCAAGAGGAAGATCAAGTTCCTGGGCTATCTCTTCATAGGAATATTCCTTGAAATACCTTAACTCAATCAACTTGCGGTATCTTGGTTTGAGTTTGGATACAATATCTACCATCAGTTTCATCTTCTGATGATTGATCATGGTCTCCTCAGGATCCAGTCTCTCACATTGAATATTGTGGGAAGGATCATCCTGGTCATCACCATGTGTTTCAATTGACAGCGGTGCGCTTTTCTTCTTGCGCATATAATCAATACAGTTATTCGTAGCAATCTTAAAAAGCCAGGTACTGAAAGCAAAATTGGGAGCATATTGCTCTATGCTCTTGAATGCCTTTCCAAATGCCTCAATTGTAAGATCTTCCGCATCACTCGGATTATTGACCATCTTTAAAAGCATGAAATAGATGGCATCCCGGTAACGTCCAAGTAACTCTGCGTAGGCCTTCTGATCTCCATTCTTCGCCTTCAGAACCAAATCATAATCATGGCGGGCCTTTTCAGAAAGATTTGGACTTACCTCCATCTGCGCTGTTTTTGAGTGATCAAATTTGCGGTAACACAGAAAATATTAATAAGAATTATCACCATGTCAAATATAGGCGAAAATAATAATAATTTTTTTTCATTCAAACGATTTGCTGCTATCCCGAACACTACCAACATAATTATCATCCTTGTTGCAAACAGGCCTGCAGCCAATGGCCATGAAGGCGTAAACATGGTCAGCAGCAGAATAAATGATAAATAAAAAAGGAACCTGCCCGATATTTCCAGTCCAAGCAAAAATTTTGTGCCCATCCGGTAGTGGAAACCGGTTGTAAGGTGCCGGCGTTTCTGCCTGATCCACTCATTCCAACCAGCCGGCTGCTCTGAAATGGTATTCGACAGGTGAGAGATCTCAATAGCTGTATTTTCCTTACTTGCAACTTCATTAACAAACAGGTCGTCATCACCGGACTCAATTCCCAGGTGGGAGGCAAACCCCTTGTTGCGAAAAAACACCGATCTCCTGTATGCAAGGTTCCTGCCAACGCCCATGTAGGGAATGCCTGCAAGTGCAAATGACAGGTATTGCAATGCAATGAAGGAAGTATCATACCTTACCATTTTGTCCAGTAACCCTTTTTTCCTGGCGTACCCGCCATAACCGAGAACTATATCATTCTGCGAGACAAAATGTCTCTGCATCATTGATAACCAGAGGGGACTGGCCGGATAACAATCTGCATCGGTCAGAAGAACCCATTCATTCTTTGCCGCCTTCAACCCGATAGTAACCGCCAGTTTCTTGCCCTGCCTGAAGCGCGGATCCTTCCTGATGCGCGTGGTCCTGAGATTGCTGTACTTCCTGCTCATCATTTCAAGAACCTCAGCTGTATCGTCATCTGAAGCATCATCAACTACGATCACTTCATATTCCGGATAATCCTGTCCGAGTATCAGCGGGAGGTTTTTCTCCAGGTTCCGTGCCTCATCCCTTGCACATATCACAACAGAAACCGGTTCTCCCGGAGGAGGCAATACGCTATTTTTCCGGTAAAAAAGAAGCCGGGAATAGAAAAAAAGGTAATAAAAAACCCCTGTAAGAAACGAAAAGAGAAAAACACCTGCACATATATACCAGATAAATCCGGTCTGATCAAAGTAAAAGTCCACAGCTGATAATTATAAGGATGTGCAATTTTATTAAACATTTTGTACTTAATCAAATTAACCGGCAATAATTGGTTGAACTCAGGCTGAACCCATGTTGAGCCTGGGAAGCAGTCCGCCACATCAAATATTGTCTGATTTGTTTATCTTTGCCAGGCATTTCCGGGAACACCCTTCCCCAATACCAGGGCAGAACCGGCAGGGATGAACATATGGCGGCTTCTATTAACGACAAACTCTTGGTTAATAATGTTTTTTAAGCTCAGGTCAACTGACAGGAATTCCGAAGCAAGGACAGGTATTTTGACAACAGGCCGGGGAAAGATTCAGACGCCGGTATTTATGCCTGTGGGGACTGCAGGCAGTGTGAAAGGTGTTTCCAGGTATGAGCTTGAACACAGGATCAAGGCAGAGATCATACTTGCGAACACCTATCATCTGTACCTGCGACCCGGACTTGAAACCATAGGAAGTGCCGGCGGCATTCACAGGTTTACCGGTTGGGAAAAGCCAATGCTTACTGACAGCGGCGGATACCAGGTTTTCTCACTTGCTGATAATCGCAGACTTTCCAAAGAAGGAGCAGTTTTCAGATCACACATTGACGGTTCGGAGCATACATTCACCCCTGAAAATGTTGTCGATATTCAGAGAACCATAGGAGCAGATATTATTATGGCATTTGATGAATGTACCCCCTGGCCGTGTGATTATGATTATGCAGCCAGGTCAGCCGAGCTTACCCACAGCTGGCTTGACAGGGGCTGGAAAAGATTTGCCGGTACCAGTGCCCTGTATGGTTGTGAACAATATTTTTTTCCGATTGTACAGGGAAGCGTTTACAGCGACCTGCGAAAAGAATCCGCTGAATACATAAGCAGTATGAACGCTGCCGGCAATGCCATCGGAGGATTATCGGTCGGCGAACCTGCCGATGTTATGTATGAGATGGTTGAGGAAGTAAACAGGGTGCTGCCCCGGGATAAGCCACGGTACCTGATGGGAGTAGGCACCCCGGCTAATATCCTGGAATGCGTCGCGCTGGGCATTGATATGTTTGATTGTGTCATGCCCACCCGAAACGGCCGTAATGGCACAATCTTCACTTCTGAAGGTATCATAAATATTAAAAACCGGAAATGGAAAGATGACTTTAGGCCAATTGATGCCGGAGGCACAAGTGAAACAGGAACACAATATTCCAGGGCCTATTTACGTCATTTAATCGTTTCGGGCGAGATGCTCGGCCCGGTCATTGCCAGTATACACAACCTGGAGTTTTACATGTGGCTCATGAGGCGGGCCAGGGCAGAAATTGAAGCAGGTACTTACAGGGACTGGAAAAACTCGGTCATACCTGTCCTATCAGGAAAGCTATGAACAAATACAGGTTAAAAATACTCGACCGTTATATAATAGGGAAGTTTCTGGGAACTTTCTTTTACTCTATACTGCTGATTGTCAGCATAGCAGTAATCTTCGATCTGGCCGAGAAACTGGATAATTTCATGGAACGTGAAGCACCCTGGAGAGCTGTCGTATTCGACTACTATCTCAACTTCATCCCCTACTTCGCTATACTCTTCAGCCCCCTGTTCACCTTTATCTCGGTAATTTACTTTACCTCCAAAATGGCCTATAATACCGAGATCATTGCTATACTGAGCAGCGGGGTAAGTTTCAGGCGCCTCCTCAGGCCCTACTTTGTCTCGGCATTCATAATCGCCCTGTTTGCATTTGTGATGAGCGACATGGTGCTGCCCCGGTCAAATGAAAAAAGACTGGAATTTGAAGAGAGGTACTATCGCAGGCGGCCGACCACGACTAACCTGAGGGATGTGCACAAACAGATTGAGCCGGGGGTTTATATTTATTTCTCAAACTTCAGCAGGACGTCAAATATCGCCTACCATTTTTCCATTGAGAAATTTGACGGCAACAGGCTTGTCTCCAAAACAACGTCTGATTACGCCAGTTACGATACCACAACACATAAATGGACACTCAGGCAATACATGATCAGAAACTTTGAAGAAGAGGAACAAAAAATTGAGCGGGGTATCAGAAAAGACACAATCCTTAATGTCCACCCTTCGGAATTCGGCAGGAGCGAAAAAATTGTCGAGACAATGAACCTCAGAGAACTTGATGAATTTATTGAGCATCAGCGAATGCAGGGGGCCGACAATATTGATTTTTACCTTGTCGAGAGGCACAGCCGTATATCTTTCCCGTTCTCAACATTTATTCTGACCCTTATTGGAATGTCATTGTCTTCAAGGAAAATGAGAGAAGGGATAGGGCTGCACATTGGCCTGGGATTGCTCCTGAGCTTTTCATATATCCTGTTCATGAGGTTCAGCACTATGTTCTCGGTAATCGGACCGCTCAGCCCCTTTGTGGCAGTATGGATACCAAATGTAGTTTATGCAGTTATCGCTTACATAATATACAGGCTTGCCCCAAAATGATTCAACCCGGCACAAAACATAAACAGATGAGCAACCATAAAAAATATTTTGTGCATACTCAGTAAGTGAACACCACATGTGATGCCTTCTTAACCTTTTAATGTAAACGATTTTGTGTTAAAGGACAGTTACTAATTTGCAAATATTCGTACATGAAAATTTTTTTTATAAATTATGATTTTGTAATGTTGTATTCGAATTTTTGAGCAGGCCCGTTGTAATTTCCGCAACCGGATGTTATACTTTATCAACAAAACTAACTGTATATGGGATTAAAAAGAAAGATCCTTGAATTGCACAAGAAGCGGGAAGAAGTGCTGAAAGGCGGTGGAGACAAGGCAATTGAAAAGCAGACAGCCATGGGAAAGATGACTGCCCGCGAACGCATAATTTCTCTGTGCGATCCTGATTCATTTCATGAATACGATCTTTTTGTCGAGCATGAAGCCAGGGATTTCGACATGGATAAGAAGATTCTTCACGGTGATGGGGTTATCATCGGAACCGGCACTATTTACGGTGCCCCGGTGTGCCTTTTTGCCCAGGATTTCACGGTAGCAGGAGGGTCGCTTGGCATGATGCATGCCCGGAAGATAACCAAAATAATGGATCATGCGCTGAAGATGAAGGTCCCCCTTATAGGTATAAATGACTCGGGTGGTGCCAGAATTCAGGAAGGTGTAAATTCCCTGGCAGGCTATGGCGAAATATTTTTCAGGAACACACTGTCATCCGGGGTCATCCCCCAGATATCTGTAATACTGGGACCATGTGCCGGTGGAGCAGTTTACTCCCCTGCCCTTACTGATTTTGTATTCGTTGTTGACAAGATATCCAAGATGTTCATTACAGGACCTGAGGTTATTAAAACGGTACTTGGTGAGGAGATATCAATGGAGGATCTCGGAGGAGCAAGGGTGCACAGTGAAATTACCGGAAATGCTCACTTTTTTGCAAAAAGTGAGGCAGAATGTTTCGACCAGATAAAAAAACTTATTTCTTTCATACCCTGGAACAACACAAAAAAGGCAGCCAGGTTTGAACCAAAGGAGCCTAAACCGGAATACAGGATCTCTGATATTGTCCCGGGCGATCCCAAGCAGCCTTATGATGTAAGGGACGTTATAAGGGCTATCGTTGATGATAGCGACTTTTTCGAAATCCAGGAGATGTGGGCCTCCAATATGGTGATAGGTTTTGGCAGGATGAACGGCGACACAATTGGGTTTGTGGCCAACCAGCCACTAGTACTTGCAGGAGTTCTGGATGTGGATTCCTCCGACAAGGCAGCAAGATTTATACGATTCTGCAATGCCTTCAATATCCCCATCATAACACTCGTCGACCTGCCCGGTTACCTTCCCGGCATAGACCAGGAACACATGGGAGTCATCCGGCATGGAGCCAAGGTGCTTTATGCATACAGCGAAGCAACTGTCGCAAAAATGACCGTAATCCTGAGAAAAGCCTATGGCGGTGGTTACATAGCAATGAGTTCAAGGCATCTGAGAGCGGACTTCGTATTTGCATGGCCAACTGCCGAGATTGCTGTTATGGGGCCAGAAGGGGCAGCAAACATTATTTTCAGGAAGGAGATAATGGAATCCAAAGATCCTGACAAGACCCGAAAACAAAAAGTCAAAGAGTACAAGGAAAAGTTTGCTAACCCTTATGTAGCAGCAGCGAGAGGATACGTAGATTCGGTAATTGAACCCGAAGAGACCAGGCAGCTGCTCCTCCATGCAATCGAGGTTTCAGGCAACAAGTCCGTTTTCCTGCCAAGTAAGAAGCATGGAATACCCCCGTTCTGACAACGGTCAGGAAAACCGGCAGGCTAAAAACAATCAGGATATAACCAGGTCTGTCAGGCATAGTGTTTAAACAGGTATCCGGCCCTGACCGGAACCATAACCTGAACTAGATGAATAAAAATGATTGTGAAGATAAAAAAATAAGGTGCAGGTCACTGGTGATTGACGGCACCAAATACCGGACGACACTGCACCGAAAATATGAAGCCAGATCTGCATGGGCAAAACCCGAGAAAAACAAGATATATTCTTTTATCCCGGGTACAGTAGTGAAGATACTGGTCAAAAAGGGACAGTGTGTTAAAAAAGGGGAAACCCTTTTTATCCTCGAGGCCATGAAAATGCAAAATCTGATCAAAAGCCCCATTGAAGGTATTGTTGAGGCTATAAACATGGATGAGGGAGCAAGAGTCCCTAAAGGAAAGATTTTGGTTGAGCTGGGATACGGGACGGGAACTTCTGCCACAGCCTCCGGAAATGACACCTGAACAGGCTTAATCAAGAGCCCCGCTCCAAACAAACATACCCGCAAATTTTCCGATGATTTTGCGGGTATTGCTTTTTTCAGAAAATATCCCGTATACAGCCCCCCCGCTCCCGGTCAATGAAGCATAAAGGGCCCCGGAATCTTCAAGAACTCTTTTGACTTTCCCGATTTCAGGATGCGCCCTGAATACCGGCAGCTCAAAATCATTGATAACCCTTCCTCTCCATGTTTCAGGGCCATCCGACAGGACCTCTCTAAGCTGGCACTTATTTTTTTCAGGTTTAACCATGGCATATGCCCAGGCAGTATTTACGCGAATACCCGGGAAAACGATAACTATAATGTATCCTGCAAGAGATATCCCGGAGGGTTCAAACTGGTCACCGCGACCATGAGCGAACAGGGGCCGGTTATGGATAAAAAACGGGCAGTCACTGCCTATACTCCCTGCGACGGATGCCATAACGGACCTATCCAGGCCTCCCTCAAGAATCCTGTTTGCAGCCATAAGGACAAAGGCAGCATTGGATGATCCGCCGCCCAATCCGGCACCCTGCGGTACCAGCTTGTGAAGATGTATCTTCAGCCTGCGGGTTTCAATCAAACCATCCAGAGCATCAAGAGCTTTTATACATAAGTTCCGGGAAGGGTCAGCGTCGACAGTGTCGCCGGTATTTACAAGCAGATGGTCTCCTTTGCCTTTAACAGGCAGTATCTCAATTATATCAGCAAGTCTTACAGGGTAAAACAATGTTTCAATGTTATGATAACCGTCATCCCTTTTTGCGGTGATATGCAACCCTATATTTATCTTGGCGTTGGAAAAAACTATCATTACCTGCTTTTTTAAACAATTTACACATATTTTTCAACACCCGGTTGTTTAAAAAGAAACCGGGTTCTTTTTCGGAAGGCCCGGGTTATTAATTAATTTTGAAGCTGCCGGAACAGAAAACAAATATAATGGAAAAACCAGTTAAAAGCAGCTTTGCAAGGATACAGCCAGCCCAGGATTACGGCAAGATCCCTCCCCAGGCTATTGAGTTGGAAGAAACCGTTCTCGGGGCAATAATGCTTGAGAAGGATGCCCTAATTGCAGTGCTTGACCTTCTTAAGCCGGAAAGCTTTTACAAAGAGGCGCACCAGAAGATTTACACAGCTATAATGAGTTTGTCACTGGAGGAAAAACCGATAGACATACTGACAGTGACAGAGGAGTTGAAAAAGCAAAAACAACTTGAAGCTGTCGGAGGTGCATTTTACATTACCCAGCTAACCAGCCGGGTATCATCGGCAGCACATATTGAATACCATGCCCGCATTATAGCACAGAAGTTCATCCAGCGCGAACTTATCAGGATATCATCTGAGATTCAGAACCGATCATATGACGAGGGCTCCGATGTTGATGATCTGCTGGACTATTCAGAGACCGAGCTCTTCAATATAGCAGAGGGGAACATAAAAAAAGAGACTGTCAGGATAAACGTTCTCATAAAAGAGGCGATAAACCAGATCGAAGAATCGGGCAAGAGAGAGGATCATCTGAGCGGAATACCGAGCGGCTTCACAAAGATCGACCGTATAACATCAGGATGGCAGAAATCAGATCTGGTGATAATAGCTGCCAGACCTTCCATGGGTAAGACAGCCTTTGTCCTCTCAATGACAAGGAATATAGCTGTTGAGCATAAGAGACCGGTGGCTGTTTTTTCTCTTGAGATGGCATCCATACAGCTCGTAAACAGGCTTATAGTAAGTGAGACCAAACTACCCTCAGACCGTATAAGGAACGGCAAACTGCACGACTATGAATGGGAACAGCTTGAGATCAAGATTAAAAATCTTGTTGATGCACCTGTCTTTATCGACGACACCCCCGCCATATCAATCTATGAACTGCGGGCAAAATGCAGGAGACTGAAGAGACAGCACAACATAGAGCTCATAATCATTGACTACCTCCAGCTTATGACAGGAACAGTCGAAACCAGGGGTAACCGGGAACAGGAGGTATCAACCATCTCGCGGTCTCTTAAGGCGATTTCCAAAGAACTGGATGTTCCTGTTATTGCTCTCTCACAGTTAAACAGGGCGGTTGAAACAAGGGGGGGCACCAAGCGCCCTCAGCTTTCAGACCTCAGGGAATCGGGAGCAATCGAGCAGGATGCCGACATGGTTTTGTTTATCCACAGACCTGAATATTATGGTTTTCTTGAAGACGACGAAGGAAATTCCAACATAGGGATCGCCGAGATCCTAATTGCCAAACACAGGAACGGACCGATTGGTGATGTAAAACTGAAGTTCAATGCAGAATCAGCAAGCTTTACAGAGCTTGAAGATGATCTGCAACCTATAGCAGAGGATGATGCATCGGTCACACTGGGATCAAAAATGAATGAAAACAGCGAGTTCTCAAAGGGGTTCAGCTCAAACAGGGACATTGACATCGACAATGACCAGCCTCCTTTCTGAAATCTTTATGGCCAGCCTTGCAACATATACATGATCAAGATAGTCTCACCAGAAGCCCCTGTGCAGGTAGCCTCGGATAAGCCGGCATAAGGAGAATCCAACAAAATATGTTTGTATCTTTGCAGGTCTGGAAAAGCCAAAGACCAGGATAAACTATTATAGCATGCACAGCTTTAAAGATTTCGGATTTCACTCATTGATAGAGGAGAGCATTGATTCAATGGGCTTTATTAAGCCAACACCGGTTCAGACACAAACAATTCCTGTAATACTTCAGGGGAGGGACCTTATAGCCTGCGCACAGACAGGGACCGGGAAAACCGCCGCTTTCCTTCTTCCTGTACTGCAAAAATTAGTTGAAAATAATGATTTCGATGGCATTAAGCTACTTGTTATTGTTCCGACAAGGGAACTGGCAATACAGATCGATCAGCAGCTCCAGGGTTTTTCATATTTTGTGCCGGTTAGCTCAGTGGCAGTTTACGGAGGAGGTGACGGGGACTCATGGGAGCGGCAAAAATCAGCCGTTGCAGAGGGAGTGAATATGATCATTGCCACCCCAGGCCGGCTGATTTCTTTAATAAACCTTGAGTATCTCAGGGCCGAAAGCCTCAGGACCCTCGTGCTGGACGAGGCTGACAGGATGCTCGACATGGGATTCTATGAAGACATCGTCAAGATCATAGGTGCTCTTCCCCAGAAAAGGCAGACACTTATGTTCTCTGCCACAATGCCTCCGAAGATAAGACAACTGGCAAAAAAGATTCTTACCGATCCTTTGGAGGTAAACATATCTCTTGCAAAACCTGCCGAAGGTGTTCTGCAGGGAGCCTACCTGGTTCATGACGAACAAAAGCAGGCACTCATTATGGACCTGCTTCATGACAAACCTGAATTGAAAAGCATACTCATATTTTCAGCGACCAAAAAAAATGTAAAATCCCTTTACAAGCAACTAAAGAAAGACGGTCTCACCTGCGGGTCCATTCATTCAGATCTTGAACAACACGAACGCATTTCAGTCCTCAATGACTTTAAAAACAGGAAATTCCAGATACTTGTTGCAACCGATATTGTTTCCCGCGGTATTGATATTGACAGTATAGATCTTATCATTAACTACGATGTACCGGCAGACGCTGAGGATTATGTTCACCGTGTAGGGCGTACCGCAAGGGCGGAACAGACAGGTGTGGCCCTGACATTCATTAACGGGAAAGAGGTTAGGAGCTTCAGGAATATAGAAAGGCTGATCGGAACGGATATACATAAAATACCTCTTCCCCCGCATATAGGAAAAGGTCCTGAATACTCATTCAAAGCTTCATCATATCATTCATCTGACCGGAAAACCAAAAAAGGTAAAAACCAGGGCAAAAAGAAGTACAACAAAAATAAGAAACCAGGCTCTCAGCCCCTTACATCATAGAAACACCTTTTCGGAGAGAAGATCTTCTCCTCTGCCTTTAGTTTCTTTATTGAATTATCAACATCCTTTTTATCCAGGCCAGCCTTGCCGGCAATTTCACCCGGACGCATCGCTCCGTTTTCCCTGAGAATTTTAATTATAAGATCACTGTTATCCATAACACCGTATGATTTAATATGTCCCCTAAAAATAAGCATTTAACACATCAACGCCTGCCGGGATTAAACAGATCCGATTCGTCAGGCTCGGGAATTTTGCCCCGCATCTCCTCTATCTGTTTGAACTCCTCCTGTAATGCTTCTATCATTTCGCCTTCATTCTCGGCAACCCCATTTACATAGATAACAGAGGAAATTACCTCTCCCCTTTCATTATAAAATATCCACTCACCATGCATCCTGTTCCTTTTATAGCTGCCGGCTATCTCTTTCCTGCCACCAGGCGAATAAAGCACAAAATCACCGTGCCTCATATCGTCAGCAAATTCAGAGCGTGACTTAACATTCCCGTTGCTGTAATACTGTATCCATGGCCCGTTCCTCTTATCATTACTGAATTTAAAGGATTCTGAAATGTTTCCGTTGGGAAGATATACAGCTGATAATCCTTCTTTTACCCCATGATTGTAGGTTTCAACCGATGCAAGGTGCTTTTCGTAATATGAGAAATACTTCCAGACACTGTCTTTTTTTTCATTGACATACAATCCCCTGGCAGCAAGATTTCCATTATCATAATACAGCTCTGCTTCAGCACGTACACCGTCTTCACAAAAATTCATTACCGCCATTACATTCCCTGTGGGAAAGTACCTGGTAAATTCACCAGAAGGCCTGTCATCCACGAACCAACCTGTGTAACGCAAATTATTATTGCTGTACCTCTGCTCCCAGTATCCCTGCCTGTATCCGTCACTGTCTGTATAGTTTACTGTATCTGTTTGACTGGCACCTGCCGGACCGGCAAACAGGATGAAGAACAAAAAAGCTGAAAATAATATCCTGGTTTTGTTATCCATATAAATCTGGTTATTCCGGCATTTATGTCCGCCGGAGTGTTAATATTACCCGATACGTTATCAATCTCTGACAAAAATAACGTGCGGATGCGGGTCTGAAAGTATATCTACCGCAAAAAAAATGCTGCCTTAGAAAAGACAGCACCTTTTATATTAATGAAAAAACTACTTAACCTCCTCAAAATCAACGTCGGTCACATCGCCATCATCTTTAGGGCCCTGATTGGAGGTATCATCTTCAGCGGCACCCTCCTGAGGGGATTGCTGTCCGGACTGGGCCTGGCTGGTTTTGTACATCTCTTCAGATGCTGCCTGCCATACGGTATTGAGCTCGGCCGTTGCCTTATCTATTGCTTCCAGATCCTGGTTTTTGTGTGCCTCCTTAAGTTTTCCAAGGGCATCCTCTATGGGACCCTTTTTGTCGGCGGGCAATTTATCACCAAACTCCTTGAGCTGTTTTTCTGTCTGGAAAATAAGGCTGTCAGCGGCATTCATTTTGTCAGCCTTTTCCCGGGTCTTTTTATCTTCTTCTTCATGAGCTTTTGCTTCCTCGCGCATCCTCTTAATCTCCTCTTCATTCAGTCCTGATGATGCCTCGATCCTTATACTCTGCTGTTTGTTGGTTCCCTTGTCCCTTGCAGAAACATTAAGTATCCCGTTTGCATCAATGTCAAACGTAACCTCAACCTGCGGTACGCCCCTGGGTGCAGGAGGTATCCCATCAAGGTGGAACCTTCCGATAGTTTTGTTACCGGTGGCCACCGGCCTTTCACCCTGCAGAACGTGGATCTCAACTGAAGGCTGATTGTCGGCCGCCGTTGTAAATGTCTCAGTTTTCTTGGTCGGTATTGTGGTATTCGACTCAATAAGCCTGGTCATTACACCGCCCATGGTTTCAATTCCAAGAGACAGGGGGGTAACATCGAGCAGAAGAACGTCCTTTACTTCACCAGTTAAAACACCTCCCTGGATTGCAGCACCTATTGCAACTACTTCATCAGGATTAACCCCCTTGGAGGGTGTCTTCCCGAAAAACTGTTCAACCACTTTCTGTATGGCAGGCATACGTGTGGATCCTCCAACAAGGATAACTTCATTGATCTCATTGGCTGCTAATCCGCTGTCTTTAAGCGCCTTCTTGCATGGCTCTATGGTGGCCTGAATAAGCTTATCACTGAGTTTCTCGAAATGCGACCTGGTCAATGTCTTTACAATGTGTTTGGGAATACCGTCGACCGGCATTATATAAGGCAGGTTGATCTCTGTACTTGTTGAGCTGGAAAGCTCAATCTTGGCTTTCTCAGCTGCTTCCTTAAGCCTCTGGAGGGCCATGGGGTCCCTCTTAAGATCAATCCCCTCATCTTTCTTAAACTCCTCGGCCAGCCAGTCAATAATAACCTGGTCAAAGTCATCTCCACCCAGATGTGTGTCACCATTTGTAGATTTGACTTCAAACACGCCATCGCCCAGTTCAAGGATAGAAATATCAAAAGTACCCCCGCCAAGGTCATATACAGCTATTTTCAGGTCCTGGGATTTTTTGTCAAGACCGTAAGCCAGTGCAGCAGCAGTCGGTTCATTGATAATCCTTTTAACTTTAAGACCGGCGATTTCTCCTGCCTCCTTTGTAGCCTGTCGTTGAGAGTCACTAAAATAGGCTGGTACGGTAATCACTGCCTCCGTCACTTCCTGTCCCAGATAGTCTTCAGCGGTTTTCTTCATCTTTTGAAGCACCATGGCTGAAATCTCCTGCGGTGAATATTTACGGTCACCTATAATAATACGCGGAGTGTTGTTATCACCCTTTTCAACCTTAAATGAAACCCTACCGATCTCAGGCGAAAGTTTATCATAGGTTTCGCCCATAAAACGCTTGATGGACGAAATTGTCCTTTCAGGATTGGTTATTGCCTGCCGCTTTGCCGGATCGCCAACTTTTCTTTCACCGTTATCAACAAAAGCAACAATTGAGGGAGTTGTTCTTTTCCCCTCGCTGTTGGGAATAACAACAGGTTCGTTACCCTCCATAACAGATACGCAACTGTTTGTTGTACCCAGATCTATTCCAATTATTTTACCCATAATATAATTTCAGTTTATAGAATTATTTTTGGTTAAAGTATTAATCAATCATTGTGCCAATTGGGAGTCATGGCAACATTATGCAATAATGGCACCGTTATTTTATCATAAATAGCACCGGCAGGGTGACAAAAAGGCAGAGTGACACATCAGGTTACCGGTTTTTCACTTAATACAATGTTTATTATGGAATTTTCAACTCGTGCAAAATTGCATCTGCCTGTGTGTCATTTTAAAATTGTCATGTATATTTGTTTTCAAATCAATTGCTGAAAAAGGATGTCGGTATACAAAAGCTCAAAGCCAAGGAAGGTTACCACACATGTCCTGCAGGAGATGAAGCTGCACGGAGAGAAGATAGCTATGATAACCGCCTATGATTACTCAATGGCCAGAATAATCGATGCAACAGGGATCGATATTGTCCTTGTAGGGGATTCAGCTTCTAATGTAATGGCAGGTAACGAATCAACCCTTCCTATTACACTGGAACATATGATATACCATGCCACATCTGTTGTACGGGCCATAAACAGGGCCCTTGTTGTGGTTGATATGCCGTTCGGGACTTACCAGGGAAATTCCAGGGAAGCAATGTCATCGGCAATCCGGATAATGAAAGAGACCGGAGGTCACGCTGTTAAAATGGAAGGAGGACATGAGATCATAGAATCTGTCAGACGGATCCTTTCGGCCGGGATACCGGTAATGGGACATCTCGGTCTGATGCCTCAGTCAATCCACAAATTCGGGACATACGTAGTCAGGGCCACTGAAGAAGAGGAAGCCGGGAAGCTTGTTGAGGATGCAAGGTTGCTGGAAGAGGCCGGCTGCTTTGCCATAGTACTGGAAAAAATACCGGCAATACTGGCAGCTAAAGTGTCATCGGAACTGAAGATCCCGGTAATAGGCATAGGCGCCGGGGCTGATGTTGACGGACAGGTTCTTGTGCTCCACGATATGCTTGGAATTATCCAGGAATTCTCACCAAGGTTCCTCAGAAGATATCACAATCTTTATGAAGAAATTAAAGGAGCCGTTCAGAGCTACACCGAAGACGTAAAAAACAGGAGCTTCCCCAATGAGCGAGAACAATACTGATATACAGCCAGGCATTAGCCAGAAACCTCTTGTAATATATGAAGACAATCACCTGATTGCAGTAAACAAAAAATGCTCGGATCTCGTACAGGGCGACAGTACGGGAGATCAGACGCTTCAGGAAGCTCTGAAAATATGGGTCAGGGAGAAATATAACAAACCGGGAAACGTGTTTCTCGGTGTCATCCACAGGCTTGACAGACCGGTAAGCGGGGCTGTTTTATTCGCAAAAACAGGGAAGGCTCTTGCAAGGATGAATAATCTATTCAAAACCGGAAACGTCAAAAAGACTTATTGGGCAATTACCGGAGTCAAACCACCTGAAAACAAAGGCTCACTGGTACACTTTCTGAAAAAAGACCGGGAAAAGAACAAATCATTTATTACCGGCAGAACTACCAAAGGAGCAAAAGAAGCAAAGCTGAACTACAGTGTAATTTATAAATTCAGAAATTACTACCTGCTTGAAGTTGATCTTCTTACCGGCAGACATCACCAGATACGCTGCCAGTTGTCTGCTATCGGAAGCCCAATTGTGGGCGATCTCAAGTACGGATATCCCAGGTCACTTGAAAACGGGGGGATAGCCCTTCATTCGAGGGATATCTCGTTTAAACACCCGGTGAGCGGCCAGGAAACAATAATCAGGGCAGATCCCTCCGGTCACATACTATGGGATATTTATCTTAAAAAATTAAGAGCCGGAAACCAATGATCAGGCAATAAATTACTATTTTTAACTGCCATATTACCAGTTCAGCATTTAACTCATTAATATTGTCACAGCTGATAACATGAGATACAGGATTCTGATAGCGGGTGACGACGACAGATCAATGTCCCTTTTAAGAAAAGCCATTGAACCATTTACACAGGAATTTTCTGTGTATTGCAGATTATCCGGAAAAGATAATGAGGTTCCGGATATTTCAGAGATTCCTGATCTGATAATTCTGGATTTTGAAGATGTTAAAGACAAGGGCATCACGTTTCTCAACATGATCAGGGATAACCCTCTCCTTATAAGTACGCCCGTACTTATGACTACCATGTTTGTCTCCAAGGAAGTGCAGTCAGCTATCATTGCCGGTACAGATGACTTCATAAAAAAACCCGTTCAACGGGTCGAATTGATATTAAGAATCAAGTTTCTGATAAAGAGAAACAATCTTTACCGTGAAAACATTAACCAGTCCGCCGAACTCCGAAAACTATCGCTTGTAGCTGACAAATCTGAGAATTCGGTGCTTATCACAAATACAAATGGCGACCTTGAGTGGGCTAACAAGGCCTTCGAAAAGTTATATGAATGCAGCCTTGCTGAGTTTGGAAACAGGCACGGCAAAAACCTGCCCAAAATTTCAGCTGAGTTCTCAGAAGCATTTAAAAAATGCAAAAAAGACCGTAAATGGCAGGTCTATGAGAACAGGCACAAGACAGGATCAGGTGAAATAAAATGGATCCAGACATCGCTAACACCTGTAATTGAAGGCAATGGAGAAATAACCAGCTTTATAGCGGTTGAAACAGATGTGACAAAATTGAAGACTGCACAGGAGAGACTGCTTGAGCTGAATCAGGATATGGTAGACCTTACCGTCAACCTTGAACAGATAAACAAAAAGCTTGAGGAACAGCAAAAAGAGATTACCCTGCAAAAAAAACTGGCAGAAGAGCAAAAGAAACTTGCAGACAACCTTCTGATCAATATTTTCCCCTACGAAATTGCGGAACAGTTAAAAGTAAAAGGCTATACCAAACCTAAGCATTACAGGATGGTATCTATAGTGTTTACCGACTTTGTGGGCTTCTCAAGCATATCCGACCAGCTCTCAATTCACGATCTTATAAAAGAGCTGAGCATGTACTTTGAGAAATTTGATGCAATATCAAAAGATCATTATATCGAAAAGATAAAAACCATAGGTGATTCCTATATGTGTGCAGGAGGATTGCCCCTCAGGAACCGCAGTAATCCCATTGACACCGCTCTGGCATCACTTGAGATGCTGAAATTTGTAAAAGAGACCAATAAACACCAGAAAAAGGAGAACAAGCCTGAATGGAGAATAAGGCTGGGCATTCACACAGGTGAGGTAATAGCAGGAGTTATAGGTAATAACAAAATGGCCTATGATATCTGGGGAGACGCCGTTAATACTGCAAGCAGGATTGAAACAAGCGGTGAACCAAACCAGATAAATATTTCGGGCTCGACATACAGCTATATCCATAATTATTTTGATTGCAGCTACAGGGGCAGGATAGATGTTCGCAACAAAGGCCAGGTTGACATGTATTTTCTGAACCGGCTCAAAAAAGAGTACAGTGAGGATGATAAAGGTACGATACCCAACAGTGCATTCAGAAAAATCCTTTCAGAATTCTAACCTTTACCTGTAAAATCAGAATTCAGTCTCACCAGGAGCCTGGTTTTACCTGTACAATAAAAATGACTGGCCAGAAAGCCTGTTGAGAATCTGCTGATAGCTGTCAGATTAATGACTGACCGGAAAGAGGGCGTTTTTGTCAAAGCTTAATGGCAAAATCTCCCGGGCACTCCCAACCGATTGTATCCTGCTCTTCCCGTCAAAAAAGAGTTTGATTTTGTTTCCGAATCGTGTTTCTGTCTCAAGCATTACCTGACGGCATGCTCCGCAGGGATAAATGGGAAGTTCGACCCTTTCTCCGTTTTTATCAATCCCTGATATTGCCAGCGCAATTACGGATTTCTCCGGAAACTGGGAATTCGCATAATAGAGTGCTATCCTCTCTGCGCAGTTCCCTGATGGATATGCAGCGTTCTCCTGGTTGTTCCCGGTTATAATCGCACCGTCTTCCAGGAGAAGGGCAGCGCCAACCCCGAAGCCGGAATATGGGATATAGGCAGATTGTGCGATCTGCCGTGCCCGTATTACAAGCTCCCTGAATTTTTCTGCAAGTTCATCTGCAGATTCATATTCCGATACTGTTATATTTATGGTATATTCACACATATACAATATTATTACCTGTTAAGCTGTTAAAAACATATTATATTTGGGCTTATAACCGGAAAATTAATAATTTTAAATCAATTATAATCAAATATCTATGAAGAGTTTCCGGCATCCGGTTCTTTTATTAATCCTGATCACCGCATGCGGCACTCCGAGGCACCTACCAACTGCAACACCAAACTCCAGGGCTGAATATATTGAGACCTACAGTGACATTGCTATAAGGGAGATGAGAAGAACAGGTATACCCGCCAGTATTAAGATGGCCCAGGCAATTCTTGAATCGGGCGATGGAAGAAGCACCCTTGCCAGACGTGCCAACAACCATTTCGGGATTAAGTGCCATGACTGGACCGGGAGAAGAATCTACCATGACGACGATGAGCGCAATGAATGCTTCAGACGCTACAGGAATGCCGAAGAATCTTTCCGCGACCACAGTGATTTTCTTACAGGACGATCGAGATATGCGGGGCTGTTCGAACTCGACCCTCATGATTATAAGGCATGGGCAAGAGGACTAAGACAGGCAGGCTACGCCACAAACCCCCAGTATGACATCTTGTTGATAAGGATTATTGAAGATAACCAGCTGTACCTTCTTGACAGGGGAACCGGCCGTACACGGGAAAGAAGGCAACCGGAAGCGGCACAGCGTGTGGAAACTCATGAATCAACTGCAGCATCCAGGATTGAAGTGCGCAACAGGATCCGTTATATTATTGCAGAAGAGGGTGACACCTATGAAAGCATAAGCAGGGAAATGGACCTGATGAGATGGGAGCTTTCACGATACAACGATATTTCACGTGACCACCGCATACAGCCGGGTGATATTTTATATCTTCAGCCAAAGCGCAGAAGGGCAGAAAGAGGAAATGACAAACATGTTGCCGGGGCGGGTGAGACCATGTGGAAAATATCACAAAAATATGGGGTCAGGCTGGACCGGCTCCTGATGAGAAATCACATGCAGGAGGGAGATGAACCGTCTCAGGGCGATACTATTTACCTGAGGAGAGAAAAGCCGGCCGGTGAAGGAAGACCCGGCATGCAGTTCAACCCATAGATAATCATATACAAACTGCATCATCTGTTATTCGGAAACCCTGCAGGAACTGACCGGCAGCCATCCTTCTCCTGCCCTCTAGCTGCAGGGATTTCACCGAGACGAAGCCATCACCGGTCCCTATTATCAGTTCCGCATCATCTTGTACCACAGAACCGGGTGAAAGGTTGATCCTGCCTTCACCTTTTTCTACCTCAAATATTTTAACCCCTGTTCGATTCCCTCCTGTTACAAGAGTGGTCCATGCCGCCGGCCATGGACTCAGGCCCCTTACAAAGTTATATATTCTGCCAGCAGGCATATTCCAGTCAATCCGGCAGTATTCCCTCGAGATTTTAGGAGCAGCCGGGAATCCATTACCAGGGGCGTTCCTCTCCTGTGTAACCGGATCTGCGGTACCTGCCATCAAGGCATCTACAGTTTTGATTACCAGTCCGGCTCCAATCTTCATTAACCT
This sequence comes from Marinilabiliales bacterium, assembly GCA_007695015.1. Taxonomy (NCBI): domain Bacteria; kingdom Pseudomonadati; phylum Bacteroidota; class Bacteroidia; order Marinilabiliales; species Marinilabiliales bacterium. The sequence goes on along the minus strand of REEN01000055.1, from coordinate 23,604 downwards.
GTCATGAAGCTGACCGGCATTCTCATTGTCGCTGATCTCAGTTTTCTCCTGCAACAGAATCTTACCTGTATCGATATCCTTATCTATCAAAAATGTAGTTACCCCTGTAACTTTCTCACCATTAATGATCGCATGATTTACAGGGGCCGCTCCACGGTAATATGGAAGAAGAGACGCATGAAGGTTAACAGTGCCCATTGGGGGGATTTTCCAGATGATTTCAGGCAGCTTCCGGAACGCGACCACAATAAATATATCCGCTCCGATAGCTCTAAGTTTCTCAGCAAACTCTCTGTCATTAAGGTTTGATGGCTGGAAAACGGGCAATTTCAAAGAAAGTGCCGTTTTCTTTATTTCAGATTCTTTAATCTTCAATCCCCTTCCGGCCGGCCTGTCCGGTGCTGTAACAACAGCCTTTACAGGATATCCAAAATTAATCAGGGCCTCCAGTGAGGGTACAGCAAAGCCTGCTGTACCCAGGAAAATTATTTCGGGCTTTTGATTGGTCATAGGGATGAGAACTTTTATCAGTCAATATTGCCCTTGGCCTCTTCTGGCCTGACAAGGTCAAGAAGGTGGCCCATCTTGTCCCTTTTCGCGACAAGATAGTCGTAATTATGCTTGTTTGTCCTTGTCTTCAGATGTATAGTTTCTACTATTTCCAGACCGTAACCTTCCAGACCTTTTCTCTTAAACGGATTGTTTGCAATAAGCCGTATCTTCCCGATTCCCATGTCATGAAGAATATTGGCCCCGACGCCAAAATCCCTTTCGTCATCATTAAATCCCAGGCTAATATTTGCCTGGATCGTGTCCTGTCCTTCTTCCTGCAATTTGTAGGCTGCTATTTTATTGAACAGTCCGATACCCCTTCCCTCCTGGTTGAGATATACAACTACACCCCTGCCTTCTTTTTCTATCATTTCGAGGGATTCCTGCAGCTGGTTACCGCAATCACACCTTAGAGAACCGAATATATCACCGGTAACGCATGAGGAGTGAACCCTTACAAGAACAGGATCTTCCTTTCTCCACTTTCCCTTTATTATGGCAGCATGCTCAGTGCCGTCTGACTTCTGCCTGAAGGGTATAAGATGGAAATCTCCGTGCCTGGATGGCAGCTTCACCTCCACCCCTCTCTCCACAATACTCTCATGCTTAAGCCTGTAGGCTATCAGCTTCTCAATTGATATGATCTTCAGGTCAAATTCTTCCGCTATTTTCAACAGCTCCGGCAAACGTGCCATGGTGCCATCTGGATTCATTATCTCCACCAGGACACCTCCGGGTTCCAGACCCGCGAGTACGGAAAGGTCAACTGCTGCCTCTGTATGTCCTGAACGTCTTAAAACTCCTTTATTCTTGGCCTTAAGGGGAAAAACATGTCCGGGTCGTGCAAGATCTTCAGGCCTGGTCGCCGGATCAATAAGGGCATTTATGGTCTTTGCCCGGTCGGATGCCGAGATCCCGGTGGTACAACCTCTGCCGACAAGGTCGACCGATACAGTAAAGGCAGTTTCGTGAAGTGAGGTGTTCCTTCCAACCATCAGTTCAAGCTCGAGTTTTTCACACCTATTCTCCGGCAATGCGGCGCAAATCAGTCCCTTGCCGTGCGTTGCCATGAAATTAACGATTTCAGGGGTGGTAAGTTCAGCGGCTGCCACAAAATCGCCTTCGTTTTCCCTGTCTTCGTCATCCACAACAATAATTACTCTTCCCTTTCTGATATCTTCAATTGCTTCTTCAATCGTATCAAGCCTTCTATTGATTTCTCCTTGTTGGTTGCCAGACATTTGTTTTTACTCCTTTCAGAAATTTCAGGAACCCGAGCAAAAGAGCCAGATTCATGCTAATAAAGTGGGTAATAAACCGCAAAATTACAATATGCGTTTTGATTTTCCCCAATAAGTAATCAATTATTGGTATTGTCAATAATAATATCTGCAACAGGAAAATATACCAAAAGACCTGATGTACAGATGAAAGAAAAAAACTTGTGCTAAAAATTGCTGCCAGAAAAAGTGGACCCAGCCACCGCAGGACCTTATGAGATAAAAAACTAAATGACAAACCCCTGATACCCGAGCCCAGAAGAGGGAAAAAATAAACCAGATTCTGAAAGTTGCCGGCGGCAATCCTGACTTTTCGCCTGAACTCCTCACCCAGCCGGTTGGATACATCCTCGTAAACAAGAGCTTCCGGTTCGAGAATTGCTTTACTGCCTGAGGAGATCACATTCATGCAGATAAAGAAGTCGTCAACCAGAAAAGACCCGGGCACATCCCTGTAGAGATGCTTCCTGAGCGCATAACATCCGCCGAAAGGCCCCATCATCGTACCCCAGGCCAGGCTCTCATGGTATTTTATCTTAACCTCCCTTGCAATATAGGAGTTCTCCTGAATAGATATCCCACACTTCTTCAGCCCCCTGTGAAGCATATGAGAGTCCACCAGGCCGATTTCCGGGTTGCGGAAATGGCGCAGGAGCCTGAAAATGGTATTTCGGTCGAAAAACACATTGGCATCGGTAATAATAATAATGTCATGTTCTGCTTTCCTCACCAGGTCATTGATTATTGCCGATTTACCGCGACGTGAGGAAAATGCAATTTTTTTCAGGAAATCAAACTCTGATGTAAGCTTTTCAAGTATCTCATTGGTACGGTCAGTTGATGCATCCGAGCCCACCATAATCTCAAGTTGTCCCCCCTGCAGGTGGCAATCTGCAATACTTCTTATCTTCTCCTCTATAACATCCTGTTCATTGTGAACAGCCATCAGCACGGAAACGGGGGGTATTTCTACGGGATCATCATACAGCTTGTAGTTTGCCTTTCTGCGTGAAGCTAACAATGCAATAATTGCAGGATACAATATATAGGAGTGCACAAGTGCAGTAACTGAAATCAGAAATATAAACAGAGCTATCATCCAATGTGCTTTTTGTAGAAGTCCGCTACCTTCCTTGCAATATCGCCGTTATTATAGTATTTCAGAGCGAACTCCCTTGCATGGTTACCTATCACCCGTGCCTTGCCAACTCCGTCAAGCAGTCTCTCAACGGATTCAGTGAAAGCCTTTCCGTCTTCTGCAACAATCAGGTGTTTGCCATCGTCTGCAGGTATACCTGAAATCGCAGCAGGTGAGGCCACTACCGCTTTGCCTGCCCACATAGCCTCTATAATCCGAACCCTGATACCGCTTCCGCTAAACAAAGGTACAACAAGAATTCCCGGTTGTGAAATAAACCCTGAAGCATTTTCAACTTCCCCCAGAAAATCTATTCCACAGGCTGTCAGTTTTTTCACAAGGCTTTTGCCGGCATTCCTGCCTGCAACATAGAATTTTAATCCGGGTCTTCTAAACCTGAGACTTTCCCAGACATTATCAATGAACCATTCCAGGGCCTCGACATTTGGCATCCAGTCAAGTGCCCCTATAAACTGCAGGCAAAGCTCATCTGCTCCCCCATATTCAACACACTGAATTGCATCATTATCAACTCCGAACGGAGCAACGACAGAGGGCCTGCTGTTACCCATACTATCAAAGATTTCCAGGTCATCAGATGATATTGCAACCAGGAGATCATATTTATCAATAATATCCTGTTCATAGTTCCTAATTCTTTCAGCCTGGCAGCCGACATAAAATCTCCTGATAATTCCGCCAGACTGCCGTCCAAATCTTTCCCATATCCTATGCTCAATATTATGGGCCCTGTAAGACATGATCAGCCCGGGAAACTCCCTGATATCACGTAAATATGGTGCAAGATAGAGCCCCTCAAGCTGCACCACATCGTAATTGCGTTCCCTGAGCAGAGATACAAGTCTTTCCCTGAACTCCTCATTTATATACATGGAAGCATTATACGGAAGTGAAGAATTAAAAAGGTTGATGAGCAAATTGTTCCACTTGATTCTGTTATCGACAAAAACGGAATACACCCTGTCAACGCCAGGAATTGTTATATCTGAAACATCGGTGTGTGACGAGTGCCGGCTTGTTCTCATAGCGAGAACATCTACCCTGTTCCCTGCCCCGGCCAGGCCTTTGGCCATGTTGTAAGTTGCAAGAGAGCCTCCGTCATTGGGAGGCCATGGTAGTTTGTTACATAACAGCAGAATGTTCATATGTAAATATCTTATCCCCGGGAATAAACCGTCTCTTTTTGCCGGGTTATATTCCGGCTTGTAATATTCCTTATATAGCCGGCAACTTTCTTATATATCAGATAATAAGTTTCAGTACTCATAATTGCTGAATCAGTGGTTGCTTTATAGGTTAGAAATATTCCGAGAGGCAAAAGTATGAAGCTGGATATCCACATCCCGGGAAATGCCGGAATTACGAGTTCCCGGACAAATTTCTGGGCAGATATATCAATTACATAATACAAAACGAAAAAAAGCACCGATACCACTACAGGCATTCCAAGTCCGCCCTTCCTGATAATCGCACCCAATGGTGCGCCGATGAAAAAGAAGATGAAACAGGCAAACGACAGTGTGAATTTCCTGTGCCATTCCATTTCATACCTGCGTATCGTTTTGTTTCTCCAGTCAAAGTTGGTTTTGGTCGATAATATCTGGTTCCTCGCCAGTTTTGCATCGACAAGCGCCTGGTCCCAGGCCCTTCTTCTCTGGTCAAGGGTAAGGGCCTGTTCCATTTTAACTATGTCATGCAGTTTACGTTCAGGCCTGACAATTGTATCTGCTATTTCGCTGCGGTATGCCTCCCTCTTGAAATATGCTGAACTTATCATATTATCGGTGTGCTCTACCACTTGTCTTGTAAGCTCCTGGTTGAGAGAGTCGCTGGTCATCACCAACTGATCCAGGTTCATCATCTGTGAGTTGTGCCTGAAATGTTCCTCATCGGTTCTCTGCAGGTCAAACCCTGACAGTTCAATGATAAGCACCTGCTCAGTGAACCGGTCGTTCCTGTGTGGAAACGTCCTGTCGCCCCTTCTGCGGGCCCGGTCCTCCATCTCTTCATAATTATACCCGCTGTACAGAGTGGTTAGAAGGTGCCCCTTATCTTCAGTGATCCTCATTAAACCTGAATCAGCAACTGTAACTTTCAGGTTGCCCCGGCGGTCAGAGTGGTCATATATCTTAAGGTCGTACATCATACTGGTGCGATGGTTTTTCGAGCCGACCTTGATGCTGTAATTATCTATACCGTTGTAAAATATACCTTCACGAATCTGCATCTCGGGCCTCTGTTGCTGCACATCGTACAGCAATGACCTGAACCTCAAATTAGTATAAGGCAAGACGTTGTTGGAGAAATAGAAAGCCCCTATGCTCATTAATATGGTAAGTATTATAAGCGGGCTCATTATCCTCTGAAGTGATATGCCGGCCGACTTGAGGGCTGTCAGCTCAAAATTCTCCCCAAGGTTTCCGAAGGTCATAAGCGATGACAGCAGTATTGCCAGGGGAAGTGCCAGTGGCACCAGGCCTGCGGAAGTATAGAAAAGAAGTTCAGTAATCACTTCAAATTCCAGGCCTTTCCCGATAAGATCGTCAATATATTTCCACAGGAACTGCATGAGCAAAATAAAGACAACCACGAAAAAAGTGGCTATCAATGGCCCTATATACATTTTCAATATAAAAAGATGCAGTTTCTTCATGGGGCATCCTGGTTTACCACAAACAGGCATAACGGAAATAAAACGATCTTTCCGTTTTTTTATGCTAAAACATGTAAAAATAAACTTTTTTTAAGGAACCCTGCCGGCAAACATTACAGTCCCATGGTATGCTTAAGCCGGGATATCTGTGTATCCCACAGGCCCCGAGCATCATCAGCATCTTCCGCGTCGGCAAAATCAGTAATTTCCAGGGCAACATCCCCGGTCAGCTCATGCTGATGTATTTTGAATTCGAAATAGGCATCCTGATCATCCGATTCGAGCCACCGGAACCGGATATACTTGTTTTCCTTCTGCGATATCATTTCAGCCCGCTCTTCAGCCCCATCCCAAATGAATGTAAATGTATTCCCCTTAAGGTTTACGTCATCTGCAAACCATTCGGAGAGGCCCGACGGCGTGCTGAGTTGCTTGTAAAGCACGTTTGGTGAAGAGTTAATGGTATATTCCAGATTGAATTTATGCTTCATCAGTCAATGTATTAACCATATCGAAGTACCTGTCGCGGACTATATATTTGTCATCCGGACATATTGCAATATAGAAAAATTATACAATATAAAAAATCCAAAAAGTTATTATATTTGCAGCCTCTGAATGAGGGCCCATAATATAACCTGGGATATTATCATTTAGTGTACAAGGACAGTTTGAACAAATAAACCGGCGAGGTAGCTCAGGTGGTTAGAGCGCATGATTCATAATCATGAGGTCGGGAGTTCAAGTCTCCCTCTCGCTACAAGAAAATCAGGCACTTACAAAGTCAATTTGTGGGTGCTTTTTTGATTCGGAAGTATTGATCTACCGGCCTGCTTTCAGCCTTTTAATTTCATTAAAATGATCCAATACGAGCTTTTCACGTTGTTCTCTGGAGCTATTCCGGTAACTATCAAATTCCTCTTTTAACTCCTCCAGATCTTCCTGGACTCTTAATGTTACAACCCTGTTCCTGAAAAAAGCAAGTGATCCTAAAACCAGAAGTGCTAAGAGACCGGCTATTATAAACCATACAATCAGGTTATAGGTTGTTTTGCTCATAGGTATCCCAAGAAATGCAATGCTGTCTCTGTTACGGACAGCCAGGCTCAATTCTTCCCTGGTATTGGCAAGAAGAACCGTCAGTGAATCGATATTCTCAATTCTGTCTACCAGATCTGAAGTAAGCTCCTCAATCTCCCCTTTCAGACCTTCAAGTGAATCAATTGAATTCCTTTTAATTGCCTGAAACATATCTTCGCGGATCGCCCTGAAATCATTGTAAATCCTTGTCCTGTCCTCAATGTAGTCGAGCTGTTCCGGCAATGTTCCCGTCTCCAGTATCCCTGGCAGGACAGCCTGTCCCGACAAAGGCTGTATAAACTGGAATATAATTACCACGATAATAATTGCTGTGTTTTTAATCCCAATAGTTAAAGACATAATAAGATTATTGATAAAACATTCAGAAAACTATATACTAACAACATTTAAGCAAGTATTATTATAGCCACGCTAATCTCTTCAAAATAATTAATATGGTTAAGTATTTATAATTTGATAAATATTTTCTTCCGGTAGAGGTAGTATACAGGGATAAAGATCACAAAGACATACATCAGCGCATACATCAGGCTTGCGACCCTGGGGTCAAGTCCCGCCTCCCACAGGCTGTCAACAAAATGATGGTTGAGCGACTTGCCCCCCCAGTATTGTATACTGTAAAACAGTCCGCTGAGAACCCCTGCAAGCACATAAGCAGTAATGGCGTTGGCACCGTAAATAATGCCGAATTTCGTACCCCGCCGGTAACCAAGGATATCAATCAGGAACATTGCGGTTGCCAGGGTCATTGCAGCCAGTCCGCTTGTATACAAAACATAGGAGCTTGTCCAGATATTCTTGTTTATGGGGAACCCCCAGCCCCATGCCTCACCAAGCACTGCAGAAAGGAACCCTATCGTAAAGAGCCATATTACAATTCGCTCGCGACTCATGCCGCTCACTATCAGTTTGCCTGCAAGCATACCGGTTATGCCGGTAACGATAGCCGGAAACGTGCTAAGGATACCCTCGGGATCCCAGTCCCCCTGCCACATCCTCCCCGGTAACAGCTGCTGGTCAATCCAGGCTGCAAGATTAACACCTGGTTCAAGCATCGGCTTACCCATGCCGGGTGTGGGTATAAGTGTCATTGCCAGCCAGTAAGCTATAAGTATCACAGCCCCGGTCCATGCCTGTTTTTTCCAGCCTGCATTAAGATATAAAACAGCACATGCGGCAAACACCAGTGCGATCCTCTGCAATACACCGGCAACCCTGAGGTTTGCAAAATCAAACATCGGGAACAGGGCCAGGAAAATACCTACTGTAAATATTTTGATACTGCGTGAAACAATCTTTTTATACATATCCTTCCTGGGATGCCCGTCTGCAAGCCTTTTGTTGTAGGCAAGCACTATTGAAACTCCGACTATGAAAATAAAGAAAGGGTATATGAGATCGGTCGGGGTAATACCATGCCAATCCTCATGGAGCAGGGGGGCAAACACATGATGCCATCTGCCCGGGTAATTAACCATTATCATTGCTGCAATGGTAAATCCGCGAAAGGCATCAAGTGACACAAGTCTTCCCGGGGCAGCTTTTTTTGAAACGGATGTCATTACAATACGGTATTGTTAGAAACCCAGAATTAATTTAACTTGCGAAAAACTACATAACCCAAAAATATAAATTATGGAAAGAACAGGATTACTTTTAGCATCAGTATTTATTATGATGATGCTAACAAACTGTGCTCCGCAGATTCCCGAGCCCGACCAGATAGAGATCACCTGGGAGCTTATAAGCAATACCCACAGTGACCAGCCCAGGACAAAGGCAGAGTTCACCATCAGCAACAACTCCGGGTTCCGGTTCAGGGATTATAACTGGGCCCTCTATTACAGCCAGCCGCCCAGAAGGATAATCTCCACAAACCCGGAATCATTTACAGAGGTTGAATGGATAAACGGCGACTGGTTCAGAATAGTGCCAAAAGAGGGATTCAGCCTCCGGAGAGGACAGGAGGTTACCATCAGATACGAGGCAAGCGCATGGTGGATAAAAGAGATAGATGCACCGATGGGCATGTACTTTGTTTTTTACGATGATCAGGGAAATGAGATCGATATTATAACAGTCGGCAAGTACACTGTAAAACCTTTTGAAAGGGAAGAACAGATATCAAGGCACAGGAATGATCTTACTCCTATCCCCACTCCTGAGTTGAGATACGAGGAAAACAAGAAAATGGACCTGCTGGATGCCGTTGCCCTCAAAAACGTGATACCTACACCTGTGAGGATTCAGGGCACAGGTGAGTTTGTGACCTTCAACGAGCCTGTCAATATATTCTACCAGGAAGGGCTGGAAAATGAGGCCGGATACCTGGCCGGACTGCTTTCAAGGCTTACCGGGATGCCTTTCTACCCTGAACAGAGCACCGAAGAGAGAGCAAACAGCATTCTCCTCAGAAAGGCCGGTTTCAGGGTCAGCGGCAAGGATAGCGAAGCTTACCGTCTCGAAATAAGGAACAACAGGAACATAGTTATAACCGGCACCGACAATGCAGGGGTGTTCTACGGAATTCAGACGCTTACGGCACTGCTGCCGGTCAATGCCTTCCTTGGAACCGCCGATGTCGTGAGGATGGAGGTGCAGACAATAGAGGATGCACCCCGGTTCGGCTACAGGGGAATCCACATAGACGTGGCCCGCAACTTTCAGGAGAAGGAACAGATACTGAAAGCCATTGACCTGATGGCTTATTACAAGTTAAATACCCTTCACCTGCACCTTACCGAAGACGAAGGATGGAGGATAGAGATAAAGGCATTACCTGAGCTGACTGAGGTTGGCGGACAAAGGGGCCATACCACAAAAGATGCCCCTGCGCTTCATCCCGCCTACGGTTCGGGCCCCTTCCCCTATGCTGAAGACACCTGGGGCAGCGGTTATTACACGCATGACGAGTATGTCGAAATACTGAAATATGCGAATGAGAGACATATACGGGTTATCCCGGAAGTAAACCTTCCCGGCCACGCCAGGTCGGCAATCAAGGCAATGGAGGCCAGGTATGAACGGTTTATGGCCGAAGGCGACGAGGAGGCTGCAAATGAATTCAGGTTGATCGACCCTGAGGAGACTTCAGAATACCTGTCTGCTCAAAGCTTTACCGATAACGTAATCAATGTGGCCAGGGAGTCGGTTTACCATTTTTTTGAAACGGTTGTCGATGCCATAATTGCCATGTATGAGGAAGCAGACGCCCCGCTGGAAATATTCCATACAGGAGGTGATGAGGTTCCCGACGGCTCATGGACACAGTCCCCCATGATAGACGAGCTGCTTGCCGGAATGCCGGAGGTTGACGACCCAAAGAACCTGCAGGCATACTTCTTTGAAAGGGCGGTTGATATCCTCAGGGAGAGGAATCTCAGGATAGCAGGCTGGGAGGAGGTTGCCCTGCTGAGGGAAGCACCCGGCCAGTATGTCCCCAACCCCGGATTTGCCGGCGGCGACGTTGTACCTTATATCTGGAACAGCCTTTGGGGCAACCAGGATTTGGGATACAAACTGGCAAACATGGGTTATCCCATAGTGCAGTGCCATGTGTCCAATTTCTATTTTGACCTTGCCTACAATAAAGACCCTGAGGAACCCGGTCATTACTGGGCAGGTTTTGTCAATACAAGGGATGCATGGTATTATGCACCTTTCGATATGTTCAGGACAACGGTGCGGACGACTATGGGAAGGGAAGTCGATATTGACGAGGAGTATGCCGGTATGGAGAGGCTGAGACCTGACGCCAGGAGGAATGTTCTGGGACTGCAGGCGCAGTTCTGGAGCGAGACGATACATGGCCCCGAAATGCTTGAATATTACATGCTGCCAAGGATGATAGCGTTCTCTGAAAGCGCATGGGCGCAGGAAAGAAGCTTTGAAACGATTGAGGATCATGATCTGAGAGAAGCAGAAGCACAAAAGAAATGGAACGTGTTCGCCAACACACTTGCGCAAAGGGAACTGCCAAGGCTGTCCGGACTCCACGGAGGCTTCAACTACAGGTTGCCATTACCCGGAGCAGTAATTGAAAACAACATGCTGAAAGCCAATATTGCTTTCCCGGGACTTACGATCAGGTACACAACCGACGGAGAAGAACCGACACGCCGTTCAACGGCATACACACAGCCGGTGGAAGTATCAGGCACCGTAAAGCTCAAGGCTTTTGACCGTGCCGGACGTTCAAGCCGCACTGTTGTGCTAGAATAGAGCCGGATAACTGACCGGAAGAAGCCAATTAAAACAGGCATGCTGTAAGCCGGGCAACGGTGTTGCGGCAAAGCCAATCAAAAGGAGGTTGTCTCAAAAGGGCAGCCTCCAATTGTTATCCTGGCTCCCGTACCGGCTGTTATGTCAGATCACCCGGAAAGGATATCAACGCATTTCAGCCAGAATTCATTGTAATGCTGCCAGTAGACAAAATTGCATCCCCAGTGGGGAGCGGGATCAGACATATATGCCATAGTACGTCCCCTGCCGAATTTGCCTGTGGCAAGCAGTGGGTCGCCTGTCTCCTTTACTGAGAGAATAACCTCACACTCCTCCCTGGGCAGGACCTCGTTATAGCCCAGTATTGGAGGCAGGGTTGACAGGTCGGGTCCGTCACCCCACAGGCCATGGCCGCTATTGACAACGGCATGATAACCCTCGGTGCTCTCCACAAGGTCATCACCCTGAAGGCATTTAACTGGTATTACCTCCCTGAGAAGGCTTCGGCCCCAGCCGCCTTTGCCGGTCTGCCCTGAAAAGGAGAGCCACCCCCCCAGGAACATGGCTGGCTTGCCGTTGTGCACCGCCTCAACTGTAAGCCTGGCACGGTCGGGAAAGGTAAGGATCCCTTTGCCCATTTTTTCACGGTCGAAAAAACCCGGGGCAAGCTGGAAGTTCTTGGCCTCAACGTCACTGAATATAAACATATCATATTCATCAAGAATCTTCTCATATTCACCAGGTCCCATCTTGTAAAAATCCCAGGCGGGGACTGAGCTGACACTGTGGCTCCCATCAGATTCAAGAGCTTTTACAAGCCATTCACCATAATTGAAAATATCGATACCCTTATACTCGTAATTGAAGGGAGATTCGGCAAACATCGGTCCCATAAGAACTGCCCAGTCGCCTACATAATAAATCTTTGCCATAACAAAATAATATTTAATTATCCAATAAGTTCGCAATTATCCGGGCACTTCACCATATCGCAACGAAAGCCATAGCCGCAATGAATGCTCCAAGGATTGGCGCAAAGACAGGTACCCATGAATATCCCCAGTCACTTCCTCCCTTATTTCTCATAGGAAATATATAATGTGCAAATCTCGGACCCAGGTCCCGGGCAGGATTTATCGCATAGCCGGTGGTACCGCCAAGAGACATGCCGATACCGACTACCAGCAGAGCCACCGGAAGTGCACCCACTGACCCCAGTCCCACCGGCACCTCGCCGAGTGCCGGCGTTGTAAAGGAGGGATCGGCAAAATGGAATATGGTAAATATCAGCACAAAGGTTCCTGCCACCTCGCTGAAAACATTATTAGGGAAGCTTCTTATCTGTGGTCCTGTACAGAAAACGGACAGCTTTGTCCCCTTGTCTTCTGTAATATCAAAATGCTGCCTGAAATAAATATAGACCACCGTAGCACCGGCAAAGCCTCCTAAAAGTTGCGCAATTATATACCCCGGCACAAAAGACCAGTCAAACATCCCTGCAAAAGCAAAGCCGAGCGTCACTGCCGGGTTAATATGAGCTCCCGAATGGGGTGCTGCAATGATTACCCCGAGGAACACTCCAAGACCCCAGCCGAAGGTGATGACCACCCATCCCGCCCCGTGGCTTTTCGTGTCTTTAAGTACACTGTTGGCAACAACCCCGTCGCCCATAAGCACCAGAACAGCGGTGCCGATAAACTCATAAAGGTAAATTGTATCCATTCTTTAAATATTTGAATTGTCAGCGGTTTATATCCCTTCTGACCCGGTTGTTACAGTTTTTACAAATATTTGCTGAGATGTAACCGCATCAATCCGACCAGGACCTGGCCCTCTGAACGGCATCGGCCCATCTGGACCTTAGCCTGGTTATGGTATCTCTGTCCATTTCACCCCTGAATTCCCGGTCCACTTTCCATTTATCCCTTAGCTCATCAATATTGCTCCAGAAGCCGGTAGCCAAACCTGCCAGGTAAGCAGCACCAAGCGCCGTTGTTTCTGTAATTTCAGGTCTCACCACGGGTACACCCAGGATATCGGCCTGGAACTGCATAAGCAGGTTATTTGCAACTGCACCTCCATCAACACGCAGTTCCCTGGGCTCCATCCCGGTATCCTTTTCCATCACGTCAAGGACATCCATCGTCTGGTAGGCTATGCCCTCAAGCGCTGCCCTTGCTATATGTCCCCTGCCTGTACCTCGGCTTATACCGACAAGCAGACCCCGCGCGTACTGATCCCAGTAAGGCGCCCCCATACCCGTAAAAGCAGGGACAAAAAAGACATCTCCATTGTCCTCAACACTGGAAGCCAGCTTCTCCACCTCTGCCGAGCTGCCGATAATACCCAGACCGTCACGCAGCCATTGCACAACAGCCCCGGCAATGAAGATGCTACCTTCAAGTGCATAGGTCACCTTGTTACCAATTTTCCAGGCCACCGTGGTCACCAGGTTATTCTTTGATATAAAAGGTCTGTCCCCCGTATTCAGCAAAATAAAACATCCTGTACCGTAGGTGTTCTTGACCATACCCTCCTCTATACACATCTGCCCGAACATAGCAGCCTGCTGGTCGCCGGCAATCCCGCCTATCGGCACTTTTGACGCAAAGAATGTAGTATTGGAGTAATCGTAAATCTCGCTTGAATCCCTTACCTGGGGCAGCATGCTGTGAGGTATGTCAAAAAGATCCAGCAGTTCATCATCCCATTCAAGGGTGTTTATATTGAACAGCATGGTTCTGCTGGCATTGGTAACATCAGTAATATGGGTGCGGCCCTGCGTCAGCTTCCATACGAGCCAGCTGTCAACCGTTCCAAATGCCAGCTCTCCCTTTTCTGCCTTAGCCCTTGCACCCTCAACATTGTCGAGTATCCATTTAACCTTGGTGCCACTGAAATAGGCATCTATCACAAGTCCGCTCTTCTCCCTGATCATATCAGCATGTCCCTCCTGCCTGAGCCTGTCACATTCACCCGATGTCCTCCTGTCCTGCCATACGATTGCATTATATAGAGGATTGCCTGTTTTCCTGTCCCATACAATCGCAGTCTCCCTCTGGTTTGTTATACCTACTCCTTCAACCGCCTTCCCGTTGATCCCTGCTTTCGAAATAGCCTCGGCTGCCACAGCTACCTGTGATGACCAAATTTCCAATGGATCATGCTCAACCCATCCGGGCCGGGGAAAGATCTGCTTAAACTCTTTCTGGGCAACAGATCTGATATTTCCTTGTCTGTCAAACAGTAACGCCCTCGAGCTTGTAGTGCCCTGGTCAAGTGCGAGAATGTATTTTTCCATGCTGATCTGGTTTTTAACTGGCAATATAGTGTTTTTGGATGATTATTCCCTTGTACTGCCTTCAACCGGCGGAAGGTAATTATTCGTCACCTGCTCATAAGAGCTTACCTGGTCATCTATCCATTGCCTGTCCCTGCCAAGTTCCCGGGCCATAATCTCAGCCGTCTCCCGGGCCATCCTCATGCTTTCGGCCGCATCCAGTAACTGGCAGCGGGTTCTGCGTGAAAGCACATCCTCAACGGTCATGGCCATCTCCTCACGGACCGCCCAAACCACCTGTGCTTTTTTGACTGAAAGGCTCTCGCTGAGGTATACGTCCAGAGACGGGTCATCAAAAGCAAGACCTGCCACGGCATCGCGGTCAGAACCATAATAATACCACGGATCGTTGCAGTCTACCCCTGCCGAATACCCCCTTATTTTCATGTTTCGCGTAGCCGGGCTGGTCCTTCCCCAGCGGTTCTCCTTTTCGGCACGTGTGACCATGTCTTCAGCCATGCGCCTGAAGGTTGTCCATTTGCCTCCGATCATGGTCATTAATCCGTTCCGGGAAACGATGATCTTATGGCTCCGGGATATTTCCCTTGTCTTCTTTCCATTATCATTTTTTGCGGCAGCAAGTGGTCGTAATCCGGCAAATATGCTAAGCACATCACTCCTGGCAGGAGCCTTTTCAAGATATTTGCCTGCAGTTGACAAAATAAATTCAATTTCCTTTTCAAGGGCCACAGGCTCAAGAGAGGGCCGGTCAACCGGTGTGTCGGTAGTTCCTATCACCACCTTCCCGTGCCATGGCACAGCAAAAAGTACCCTTCCGTCATCAGTTTTAGGTATCATCAATGCATGATCACCGGGCAGGAATGATTTATCCACAACGATATGGATACCCTGACTCGGCCTCATGGTTGGTTTCATTTCCGGGTTATCCATTTTCATTATCTCATCGGCGAATACTCCGGTAGCATTTACCACAACGCTGCCCATAACCTCATATTCCCGGTCATTTAGCAAATCCCTTGCCCGGACCCCCCTGATTTTTCCCGATCCATCCTTAACAAGCCCCTCTACAGGCATATAATTCAAAACCACTGCCCCGCATTCTGCAGCCGTCTGCAGCACATTCACGGCAAGCCTTGCATCATCAAACTGTCCGTCATGATACTGAATTCCTGCATTAAGTCCTTTACCGCAAACAGAGGGCAATTTTTTCAAGACATCCTCTTTTGATATCCTTTCAGAGCGGCCCATGCTGTACCTGCCAGCCACAAGATCGTAAATTTTAAGCCCTGCAGTGTAAAGATACTCGTCAAACCAACTGAATGCCGGTATCACAAATGGCTGGTTGCGTACAAGGTGAGGAGCATTTTTTAACAGACGGCCACGCTCAACACAAGCCTCCCTTACCAGAGCAACATCTCCCTGCGCAAGGTACCTTACTCCTCCATGGACAAGCTTGGTGCTTTTGCTGGATGTGGACTTGACAAAATCAGACTTTTCGAACAGCACAGCAGAATAGCCCCTGCTGGCTGCCTCCAGGGCAATACCGATCCCGGTGGCGCCGCCCCCGGCAATTATGAAGTCAAAATTCTTTTTACCCCCTTCAAGTCTCTCAAGCATAATCTCTCTTTTCATCTCATCGCTTTACAAGATTTTCACCACTGCATCTATTATGATCAATTATAAACCATTACAAATATATTAAATATCGAAATTTTTTACAACTTATTTATTTCTTTTTCTTTCGTTTTAATTACATTTTATTTCTTTTGCATTACAAGGGTCCGCCAAAATCCGGTTCTGCTTGGTTTTTAGTAAATCAGGCGTTAAATTTGAAGAAAGCCTTATTATGTCAGCAAGTATAGCAGAAAGGCACCAGTTCATACTCACCAGACTAAGGGAGCAGGGACATGTAACAGTGATTGACCTGAGCAGGGAGTTAAAGGTTTCAGTGGTTACCATCCGCAAAGACCTCAAATGCCTTGAAGAAAAGGAGCTTCTGTTCAGGACGCATGGAAGCGCAACCCCCAACAACCCCTACATCAATGACCGTCCCGTAAATGAAAAAGAGAAGATCAGGGTTTCTCAGAAGCAGAAAATAGCAAGGTACGCTGCCAGCCTGATTGAGCCAAAAGAAAGTATAATCCTTGCATCGGGCACAACAGTGATCGAACTCGCCAGGCAAATCAGGGCAGTTGACCAGTTAACCGTTGTCACTGCTTCGCTTAACGCCGCATTGATTTTGTCCCGCGATCCCTTAATCGATATAATTCAGCTGGGAGGAATAGTCAGGAAAAGCTCATCTTCAATAGTGGGACCCTACGCAGAAGAACAACTGACAAATTTCTCCTGCAGCAAGCTTTTCCTGGGAGTTGATGGCATTGCAGCTGATTATGGTTTTACTACCACAAATGCAATGGAAGCGAACCTGAACAAGAAAATGATTGAAGCCGCCCAGCGGGTCATTGTGCTTGCCGACTCGACAAAATTCGGTCGTCGTGGTTTTAGCAGGATCTGTGATCTGTCACGGGTTGACATGGTAATAACCGACAGCGAGGCACACTCACCCTTTGTGAGAAAACTGGAGGAGGCCGGTATTGAGATCATCATCACATAAAGACGAAAGCCGGAACTTGTCCGGCTTTCGATTCACCATTAACCCTAAAAAAAATTAACCTAAAACTTGAAAAAAACGCCTGTGAAAAAATGCCTGCCTGCTTGCGGGAAAAAGCCATCGAAAAATCGCTCTTCTCCCTGATATAAATAACGGTAAATCCATGCATTTGTTTCAAATTTTGCATCAAAAATATTAGCTGCCATGAAATTTATCCCGAACTCCCCGTACCGTGAGGTTTCTATAGTGTAATTAATTCTGAGGTCACTGAAGAAATAGGAGTTGAGCATCCTGTCCCTGCTTGCAGTATTGTCAATGAACTGTCTTCCCACATATTTACCTGCAAGGTTAACAGCGAGATTTTCAACCGGTCGTATGGTTAAATCACCTCCTGCAACAACCGGGGGTGAAAAGGATAGTTCGGTACTGCCAATATGCCTTACAACTTGCAGCGGCTCATTCTCCGGATCATCCCAGTAATCCCAGTTATCAATATACTCGGTAAAATCAGAAATCCGGTTCTCGCTGACCGACACATTGAATGACAGTTCAAAAACAGAAGACAGCCTTGCCCCGGCCATCAGCTCGATCCCGGCACGGTAACTGTCAGGTGCATTTGTCATTATATCCTTACCAACATCATTTATGTCGCCGGTAAGAACCAGCTGATCCGTATACTTCATATAAAACAGGTTTGCATTAAGACTAAGATTTTCGGATCTGAAATTATATCCTGTTTCTATATTATCAAGCCTTTCGGGACGTGGAAATTCACCCGGTCTGGCATCCGTAAAGTTACTCCGGCTTGGTTCCCTGTGTGCAACCGCATATGAGAGATAAACATTTTGACGGTCGTCCAGTTCAAAGAAAATACCTGCTTTTGGGTTAAAGAACCCGTAATCATGATTACTGGTAATGTCGCGTAACCTGCTATCAATTCCATCTATTGAATAATCTATTCTTCTATATTGCAGATCGCCATAGAGGTTTAACCTGTCTGTGAGCCGGTAATCGATTTTTCCAAAAAAATTGAGATCAGTTTTATCGCCATTATTGAAATACCATTCGTAGTCTTTCGGAATATGTCCGGAAAACTGTGCCCAGATAATATGTCCGTAATGATCGCCGTCATATCTGTTCATTCCTCCGCCAAATGTAATATCATATTTTCTCTGGCTGTACTTCACGGAAAAAGTCATCCCGTAGAAGTGATTATCCAGTATCCTTCTTCTAACAAGATCGCTTCTGTCAATGACATCATCACCCATCTCCAGGTTCCCCAGACCATAACTCCTGAAGCGATCATTTGGCCTGTATTGTTCAAAATACCCATACCCTCGTGTATAATGGAATGCAGTATTAAGATTTAGATTCCGAGACAATTCCCTTGAATAGAAAAGCTGATAATGATCCTGTTGATAATTATCAGTTTCATTATCATAATAATCAGTTTCACCATCCAGATTTGTAAATCTGCCTAGACTGTTATATCTCCGGTTATCACCAAGCATTTCTGACGGAACTCCGGTCCAGGCCAGAGAGGTCTTTTCCTGGCCGGAAAAAACATTGACTTTCAATATGCTTTTCTCATTATGCATTCCACCTGATATGAAAAACGATTTGAGATCGGAACCGGAGCGTTCAATAAACCCGTCGGAATTGATTTTCGAAAGACGGGCATCAAATGTAAAGCGGTCATTAATTAAACCTGATCCAACTTTTACAGTATTACGGAATGTGTTGAATGAGCCGGCGGATGAAGTTATTTCACCATACGCATCTTGCTGCATAACTGAAGTCTGCAAATTGATACTCGCGCCAAAGGCGCCAGCGCCATGGGTCGAAGTTCCAACTCCTCTCTGTATTTGCACATTATCAAGAGAAGAAGCCAGATCAGGCATATTTACCCACCACACGCCGTGTGATTCAGAATCATTCAATGGTATCCCGTTCAAAGTGATGTTTATGCGGTTCATATCCGAACCTCTGATCCGGAAACTTGTATAACCGATTCCTGTACCTGCATCTGAAGATGCAACAAATGAAGGAGTAAGACTTATTATATACGGAATATCCTGTCCGTAATCCCTGCCTTCTATCTCCGCCCGGCTAATATCAGTGTAAGCCACTGGCACCCTTGAGTGAGCCCTGGTAGCAGAAACAATAACCTCCTCAGCCATATAGGAGGATCGTTCAAGAGTGATATCAACAGTTGTCTCACCCTCAACGGTAACCTCCGGGAAAGTGGTCCTGTATCCCACATGAGATACTCTTAAAACATAATCCCCCGCTTTAAGTTTAAGCGTAAACCGGCCATCTGCATTAGTGGCGGTTCCCATAAAAGAACCCTCAACGGTGACACTGGCACCAATAATCGGTTCTCCTCTGTCACTTTTTACAGTGCCATGTAAAATTGTATTTGCAAAAGATGATAAATAAACCAATTGCAATACAAGTACTCCAATTACCCTGTACATGATAAAAGTTTTTGGTTAGACTTATAATTGCAATGAGGTGATCTGCTTCTTCCCTACACCGGCATTACCCGGATCAGGTTCAAAGGGTATGATCTCAGCCCGAAATATTAAGGCACCCCATCATTAGACTATGCAAAAATAATAATTCTTAGAGGCAAAACAAAAAAACCGGTCATTTGACCGGTCGATGTATTAAAAGACCCCAGATCGCGGCGGGAACTATTTTTCAACAGAAAGGACCTCCTTGATAGCCTTCTCGAAAGTCTCCTTTGGCAAAGCTCCCTGCGCCATTTGCGGCATACCCTCCATTGGCACGAACAAAAGGGAGGGAATGCTCTGTATGCCGAAAACACCGGCAAGCTCCTTTTCCTTTTCCGTATCAATCTTGTAGATATTCAGTTTATCACCATACTCTTCAGAGAGTTCTTCAAGAACCGGGGCAACCATTTTGCACGGCTGGCACCAGTCCGCATAAAAATCAATAAGACAGGGTGTTTCTCCCTGGAATTTCCAATCCTTATTGTTAGCGTAGTCAAAAATCTTTTCCTTGAATGTTTCTGCAGTTAAGTGCTCGATCATCGTTTTAAAATTTTGATAGTTAAATTTTTATATTTTATTTATACATGTATATATTTCCCATGCAAATCTGGTACAAAAAACGTTCCAGATGTCAATTTGTTCACTTTTTAATATATAACGCCCAATAATTGTAATTTTGTCAGATAAACAGTCATTATCTGTCATAAAAAACCTGCATGGAGCAACATCTTGACTATAAGGTTTTCAAAATCATTTCAGGCGTAGCAGTTGAGAATGAAACAGAAATATATGTTGTGGGGGGGTACGTCAGGGATATATTGCTTTGCAGGTCTTCCGTCGACATAGATATCGTGGTTGCCGGCAACGGAATAGAGTTTGCCAGGAAGGTTGCTTCAGCCATGGGAGATACAAAGGTAAGCATATTCAAAACCTTCGGTACGGCAATGCTGAAATACGATGGTTATGAGATAGAGTTTGTAGGATCCAGAAAAGAATCTTACAGTAAAACCTCCCGAAAACCGGTTGTTGAAGCGGGCACCATCGAAGAGGACCAGAGAAGGAGGGATTTTACCATAAACACCCTGGCAATAGGGCTTGGAAAAAATAACTATGGTCAGCTGGTGGACCCTTTTAACGGTCTTGAGGACCTTGATAAAAAAATAATACGCACTCCGCTTGAGCCTTCAGCAACCTTCTCAGATGATCCGCTCCGCATGATGAGAGCAATCAGGTTTGCCTCACAGCTCAATTTTGAAATTGAAAAGGGTACTTTGGATGCGATAAGAGAAAACAAGGTGCGTATAGAAATAGTATCCATGGAGAGGATCACCGATGAGCTTTGCAAAATAATAATGTCGGATAAACCATCGATGGGGTTTAAACTGATGGACAAGACAGGCCTCCTTGAAATAATACTGCCTGAGGTTCACGCCATGAAGGGTGTTGAAATTATGAATGGAAGAGGGCATAAGGACAATTTTTACCACACTCTCAAGGTTCTGGACAATCTTTGCCGTAAAACAGACAACATCTGGCTCAGGTGGGCAGCGTTGCTTCACGATATCGGAAAGCCGGGAACTAAAAGATACAGCAAAGATACCGGATGGACATTTCACGGTCATGACCACCTGGGTGCCGGCATGATACAGCCGTTATTCAGAAGACTGAAGCTTCCGCTGAACGACAAAATGAAATATGTCCGCAAAATAGTGCTGCTGCACCTCAGGCCCATCTCACTGTCAGGTGATGAAATAACCGATTCGGCGGTAAGGCGACTGTTGTATGAAGCGGGCGACCAGATTGATGATCTGATGACCCTGTGCGAGGCTGACATTACCTCTAAAAACAAGGAGACAGTGCGCAGGCACATGAACAATTTCAGGGCCGTCAGAAGAAAGCTAAGGGAAATTGAAGAGAAAGACAAAGTCAGGAATTTCCAGCCGCCTGTCAGGGGAGATGAAATAATGGATACATTCGGGCTTTCTCCGTGCCGGGAGATTGGCATAATTAAGCAGGCGATTAAAGACGCCATACTTGACGGAGTGATAAGAAACGACAGGGATGAAGCGATCAGGTTCATGATCGGTAAGGCTGAAGAAATGGGCCTTAAACCTGTCCGCAGTCAACAAAATTCGCGGAACGGCCAGGACCCGGCCTGATAAAAAGACATGCAACCTGGCAGAAATCAAAAAACCTGCCTCGCCTGCACACCTGAAAACTTTACCTGGGAATAAACCAAATAAAAGAGAGCGCCTGCAACAATCATCTGGGAGACGCCTGTTTTTAAGGAATGGACAATCAGACACCCTTGCCTTAAGCTAATGGTTGGCGACTACAAACCCCTAAAGCAGACTTTCACCACCCGGCTGACTGCCATGCCCGGCACACAAAACAAAGCCGGGAACTTTTCCTGACGAAAAAATTCCCGGCTCACTTTTGGCGGCGAACCGCCTTAGTGTCAAGCTACTGTTATTATGACTGATCCCTGATGGCAGATCCCGGAGGATCTGTTGCGAGGATCCGGACCTTGTTCCGACCAGCTTGTTACGGCTGATGTTCACGCTGGCCCCCGTTCCTGTTATGCGGTCTGAAGATTTTCCCGAAGGAAATTCTCCGTGTGACCTGACTGAAGCAATCCTGCCCGAAGGTGGTGTTTATTTCAGCTTAACATCTCAAAGAACAAGTCTTTTATCCCTCACTTGATAAAACAAATATAGTATGAAATACCATTCAGCTCCAAATTTTTTCGCATCTCTGTATCAACAAGAAAACAACAGGGGTTATTAACAATTTGTTAACATGTATATACTACTGATATAATTCAGCTTATGCTGTATAAAAATGGTTTTTGAAACAGCTGCTAACAATAACAGGCCTCATTCTTCTGTACACTCCGGCAAAAATTAAATATATTGGGCCGGACCGGAATAACATGACCCCGGTAAAAACAAAAACAGTTATCATAAATCTTGTCAATTAAAATATAACCTTCTTTTACACTATGGCCAGAGGAATAATTTTGACAATTACCGCCAGTTTGGTTCTGTTTATAGCATCATGGACAGCAGAGGTCCGGACGATCAATTCAACCGTCGATACCAACAAGGAAGTACTTTTTTCAGGTGTTTTTGATGATCAGTTCAGCACTGACGAATGGATGCAATCCTGGGGTATACCATGGTATCATTGTGCCTCTGAATGCAAAAGCATTCCCGGAGGATTTAAGGGAAATCATTCTATTCGGGTAAAATATCCTGCCGGATCTGTTGGCCCAGGAGAAGGAGGAGCACAGTTCCCTATGGTTTTTGCCGAAATACCAGGAATGGACAGATCGCACTACAAGGAGGCCAGTCTGAGCTATTACCTGAAATTTGAAGAAGGTTTTGATTTCAGGCTGGGAGGAAAATTGCCCGGTCTTATGGGAGGAGGAGACTCATGGGGACGTTCCGGAGGCAACCAGCCTGACGGCACCAATGGATGGACTTTGCGGTTCATGTGGAGAAGAAACGGGCAGCTGGTCATATATGCCTATGTGCCCCCATCCGGGAACGGCAAATGGGGCAGCACAAGGTGGGGGCAGGATATAGACTGCGGTTTTTTTGCAGAACCCGGCATATGGCACCGTATAGATCAATATGTACACGCAGGCACTCCGGGAAAAGATGATGGCAAACTGAAGGTCTGGATAGACGGTGAAAAAATGCTGTCAATAGATGATATGCGTTTCCGCGATACTGAAGGAGAACACGGGCAAATCGGGGGTATATTCTTCTCAACATTTCACGGAGGAAATTCAGATGACTGGGCTCCCCTGCATGACTCCTACATGCAATTTGCAGATTTCAGTATCTGGAAAAATTAGGGTTCCGGCAGAAAGCCAAAAAAACAAAACCGGGAACTTTTCCTGACGAAAAAATTCCCGGCTCACTTTTGGCGGCGAACCGCCTTAGTGTCAAGCTACTGTTATTATGACTGATCCCTGATGGCAGATCCCGGAGGATCTGTTGCGAGGATCCGGACCTTGTTCCGACCAGCTTGTTACGGCTGATGTTCACGCTGGCCCCCGTTCCTGTTATGCGGTCTGAAGATTTTCCCGAAGGAAATTCTCCGTGTGACCTGACTGAAGCAATCCTGCCCGAAGGTGGTGTTTATTTCAGCTTAACATCTCAAAGAACAAGTCTTTTATCCCTCACTTGATAAAACAAATATA
>REEN01000054.1 GCA_007695015.1 Marinilabiliales bacterium | reverse complement strand
CCGTTATTAATGGCAAGAATGGCAAGGTAGTTCCAGTCCGATATCTTTGAAATCAACCCGTTCATCCGGTCAATATCCGGTTGGAAGGGTTCTATCCTGGCGCCTGAAAGGATGAACTGCTCCTCTGGTTTTATCATCCGGCAAGGTTTATTAGCATGTAAAACACTAATATACGGATATTTTCTGCAAAAAAGGCCGCAACTGAAGATAAAAGCCAGCCTGGCATGGAAACCGGGGCGGGCGGAATGCTTTCAGCGGCCGCACACAAAACCATTGGATAGCAGCAATTTTGGAGGAAACCGAACGGGCAGGGATGAGGCCCCTTACTATCTTACTACTGAGCCGTTGCCGATCTCATCGTCAGGGGAGACGAACACCAGCTGCCCCTCCGTGTCTTCGGCCATCAGTATCATACCCTGCGACTCAATGCCCCTTATCTTCCTTGGCTCAAGGTTGACGAGAACGGAGACCTTTTTGCCGGTTATCTTTTCGGGTTCGAAAAATTCGGCAATGCCCGATACCACCGTGCGGGTGTCGATGCCGGTGTCGATGGTCAGCCTGAGCAGCTTCTTTGTTTTCGGGACCCTTTCGGCGGAAAGTATTGTGCCGGTGCGGATATCCATTGCCGAGAACTGCTCATAGGTGATATTCTCCTTTGCCGGGGGAAGCTCATTGACATTACCGTTGTTCTGTTCTCTGGTGGCCAGCAGCTTGTTCACCTGCTGCTCCACCTGCTCATCGGTCACCTTCTCAAAGAGAAGTCCCCCGACCCCGATAACATGCCCTGCCGGTACCAGGTCGCTTTCGCCTGCCCGGTCCCATCCGATCGGCTCAATATTGAGGAACTCCCTGAGTCGGGTTGCAGAATAGGGCAGGAACGGCTCTGTGAGCACCGTGAGGGCCGCCGATATCTGTATTGAGATGTTCATGATCGTGGCAACCCTGCCGGGGTCTGTCTTCCATATCTTCCAGGGCTCGGTGTCGGCCAGGTACTTGTTGCCCAGCCGTGCCAGGTTCATAGCCTCTTTGAGCGCCTCCCTGAAACGGAACTGGTCGAGGCTCTCTTCAAGCCGTTTGCGTATTGCCGGCATGGTATCCAGCACCTCCCTGTCGTAAGCAGACAGCTCGCCCCTCTCTTGTACCTTCCCGTCAAAATATTTGCTGGTAAGCACCATGGCCCTGTTCACGAAGTTCCCGTAAATGGCCACCAACTCGTTGTTGTTGCGCGCCTGGAAATCCTTCCAGGTAAAGTCGTTGTCCTTTGTCTCCGGTGCATTGGCGCACAGCACGTACCTGAGCACATCCTGCCGGCCCGGGAAATCCTCAAGGTACTCATGCAGCCACACCGCCCAGTTGCGCGAAGTAGATATCTTGTCGTTCTCGAGGTTGAGGAACTCGTTTGCCGGCACGTTGTCGGGCAGTATATAGCTCCCTTCGGCATTCAGCATCGAGGGGAACACGATGCAGTGGAACACAATGTTGTCTTTGCCGATGAAGTGGATCATCCTGGTCTCCTTGTCTTTCCAGTACTTCTCCCAGTCGGGCGTCAGCTCCCTGGTGGCCGAGATGTAGCCTATGGGGGCGTCGAACCAAACGTAGAGCACCTTTCCTTCGGTCCCTTCGAGGGGAAGGGGAACGCCCCAGTCGAGGTCCCTGCTCACCGCCCTGGGCTGCAGTCCCTGATCGATCCACGATTTGCACTGGCCGTACACGTTGGACTTCCAGTGCTTCTTCCCTTCGAGGATCCATTTCTTCAGGAACGGCTCGTACTTGTCGAGCGGCAGGTACCAGTGCTTTGTCTCCCTCATGACGGGTTGTGAGCCGCTGATGGTAGAGCGGGGGTTGATAAGGTCGGTCGCGTTGAGCGAGGTGCCGCATTTCTCGCACTGGTCGCCGTAAGCGCTCTCATTGGAGCAGTGGGGACAGGTTCCCTGTATGTAACGGTCGGCCAGGAACACCTTTGCCTCCTCATCGTAATACTGCGGGGTGGTCTTCTCCAGGAACTCGCCTTTGTCATACAGGGTCCTGAAAAACCGGGAGGCGGTCTCGTGATGGATGGCGTTTGAGGTGCGCGAGTAGATGTCGAACGATATCCCGAAATCCTCGAACGCCTTTTTGTTTATCTCATGGTAGCGGTCAATTATCTCCCCTGGTGAGACCCCCTCCTGCCTGGCCTTGATGGTTATGGGCACGCCGTGCTCATCGGATCCGCAGATGTGGATCACATCTTCGCCCCGCAGCCGCAGGTAGCGGGTGTAGATGTCAGACGGCACGTAAACGCCTGCCAGGTGTCCGATATGAAGAGGCCCGTTGGCATAGGGCAGGGCCGAGGTGATAAGGTGTCGCTTGAATTTTGTCATTTTATGGTAGCTGCTTTTTAATATAGTCCTCACAGACCGCACAAAAATACTTTATTGGTGTTAACTTTGCAAACTCAAAAAAGGCTGATGATATACCCGCAAAGTTTTGATGAGAAGACCGGTTTTGCCGCCGTGCGCGAGATGGTGGCCGGGCTGTGCATCAGCAGCCTCGGCAGGGAGCACGTATCGGCAATGAAGTTCCTTACCGGTTTTGAGGATATTGACCTGAGGCTAAACCAGACAGAGGAGTTCAGGCATATACTCCTTTTCGCCGATAATTTTCCGCTTGGCAATATTGGTGATGTAACTCCCGGACTGAAAAAGCTGAGGGTGGAGGGCACCTTTATGGAGGCCGTTGAGCTGTTTGAGCTCAAACGTTCGCTCGATACGGCGAGGGGACTGATAAACTGGTTCAGTGGTAAAAACGCCGAAAGCTATCCCGCACTGACAGCTCTCGCTGCCATGGCTGCTGTCCCTGCCTTTGTAAGGGAAAGGCTTGGAGCCCTGCTGACGAAAGAGGGGCGGATTAAGGACAATGCCTCCCCTGAGCTGCTGAGCATACGGCGGGGGATAGCCGACAAGCAGGCATCGGTATCCAAACGGATACAGGCTATAATGAAAAAGGCCCAGGGTGAAGGGCTGGCTGAGCCTGATGCCGGGGTGGCAGTAAGGGACGGGCGGCTGGTGATACCAGTTAATGCATCGGTGAAGCGAAAGATAAAAGGTTTTATACACGACGAGTCAGCCAGCGGCAAGACCGCCTATATTGAACCGGCCGAGGTGGTGGAGCTGAACAACGAGATAAGGGAACTGGAGTATGCAGAGCGCCGGGAAGTGCACAGGATACTGAAAGAGTTTGCCGATGCGCTGCGCCCATACGTGGACGAGCTGCTGGAGGTGTTCAGGTATCTGGGACTGGTAGATTTTATCAGGGCCAAGGCGATGTTTGCCAAAAAGGTTGGCGGTGTGAAACCGGTCCTCAGTGAAGGGACGGTACTGAGCTGGAAACAGGCCCTGCACCCGCTCCTGTGGCTTACGCTCTCGCGCGAGAAGAGGGAGACAGTGCCGCTCGACATTGAGCTGGACGGTGAAAACCGCATACTGGTGATAAGCGGGCCCAACGCGGGGGGCAAGTCGGTGTGCCTGCAGACGGTTGGACTGCTTCAGTACATGCTGCAGTGCGGCATGCTGGTGCCGATGTCGGAGAACTCGGAGGCGGGTATCTTTGAGGGCATCTTTATCGACATTGGCGATGAGCAGAGCATAGAGAACGACCTGAGCACCTACAGCTCGCACCTTCTGAACATGAAACATTTCATCCGCGAAAGCGGTACCCGTACACTGATAATGATTGACGAGTTCGGCGCCGGCACCGAGCCGATGATTGGCGGGGCCATTGCCGAGGCGATCCTGGATGAGCTGAACCGCCGGGGCACCTGGGGGGTGATAACCACCCACTACACCAACCTTAAGCATTTTGCGGCTTCAACGCCCGGCATAATGAACGGCGCCATGATGTTTGACACAGGTGCAATGGAGCCGCTCTTCAGGCTGGAGACAGGCAAGCCGGGCAGCTCGTTTGCCTTCGAGATAGCGCGCAAGACAGGCATACCCGAGGAGATACTGAAGGCGGCATCGGACAGGGTGGGCGAGGACCATATCAATTTCGACAGGCACCTGAAGGATATTATAAGGGACAAGCATTACTGGGACCGCAAGCGAAAAAGCATCAGGCAGCTTGAAAAGAAGCTGGAGAAGGACCTGGAGCGGTATGAAGAGCAGCTCGGGGCAGCCAGGTCGGAGAGGAAAGAGATCGTGGCAAAGGCTAAAGAGGAGGCCAGGACTTTGCTTGACACGGTGAACAAGCAGATTGAAAACACTATCAGGGAGATAAGGGAGGCACAGGCCGAAAAGGAGAGGACGAAAGCTGCACGGGAGAAGGTTGAGGAACTGAAGGGCTCGGTAAAGGATGCGACGGGAGACATTAGCGATGACACTGTCGAAAGAAAGATGGAGAAGATCAGGGCAAAGAAGGAGAGGATCAGGAAAAGGAAGGAACGGGAGGCAGGCAGCCTGGATGCTGGTGGCCCCGGTGGTAAGGGTGATCAGAGCGATTCACGTGGTCCGGGAGCCCGGGCCGGTGCAGGTGGCACCGGTGGTAAAGGCGGTCGGGGCGGCGAAGAGGATGACAGGGTGATAAGGGCCGGTGATTATGTGAGGCTTACCGGGCGCGATATTACGGGAGAGGTTCTTGAGGCTGGAGGGAAGAGCGTGATGGTGGCCTTCGGCAACATGATAACCACCGTGAAAGAGAGCAGGCTGGAGAAGCTGAGCAGGGGTGAGGCCAGGAAGTTACAGAAAGGCGGCGGGTCTGCGGGCAGTTCGGCGGGCAGTTCCGGCGGTGGTGCCGGCGGCGGAAGGGCCGGTGATACAGGTAGCGGGGCAGGCAGTGGTATGGCAGGCGGAACGGGTGGCGGCTCCGGCAGCGGTGTGAGTGGTTCTACCGTTCAGCGGATAAGGGACAAGAAGCTCAGCTTCAAGCCGGAGAGGGATGTGCGGGGCATGCGTGCCGATGAGGCGCTCGATGTGGTGAGCAGGCTGATCGATGATGCCCTGATGGTTGGCGCCGCCGAGGTGAAGATACTTCACGGCAAGGGCAATGGCATACTGAGGCAGATCATAAGGGACTACCTGGCGACAGTCCCCCCGGTACGTTCATTCAGGGACGAGGACATCAGGTTCGGCGGCACAGGGATCACGCTGGTTGAGCTGGAGGGGTGAGGCCGGCCCGGTATCGGTGGCCATGGCTGCCGTAAGGAGATTCCCGGAACAGATGTGCCGCGGTGGCCCCGGGTGGTTAACGCAGGTGTCAGGAGTGCTGCTCCGGGACCCCGGTAGGGATTGCCCGCCGGGGTCCCGGAAGGAGGTTCTCTGAACCGATATCCCGCGGCGGTTCCGGAAGGAGGTTGCCGGGCTGCCGTCACGTTTTGGTCCAGATGCGCGTGTTCAGGTTCATATCTTCTACAATACCGACGGCAAGCACCAGGTCGTCGAAATACTCCCTCAGCACGTCAAAACGCACCAGCGAGCGCAGGTAATTGGGCTCGAAAAGGTTCTTGTTGTGACTGACGCCCAGGTACATCTTAGAGTCGACGAACGACAGGTAAACGTTGTTTTTGTGCTTTTTCCTGAAATCAACAATTCTCTGCATTAGTGATGTGGAGAGTACGTACCGGGCCTTTACCTGGTCGTCGCTGTAAACGTTGAACTGCCTGCTGAAATCGGGATCTTCGAGCTTGACAAGCTTCTCCCTGCGGGTGGCTCCCATGAGCTTTTTCATGAACCCGAAGCGGTTGCCGAACACGTTGGGCAGCACCACGGTAGATCCGGTGAACTCCTTGTTGAAATCGGCTATATAGAAGATACCCCTGAAGATGGTGTGCCAGCTGGTTCGTGTACGCCCCTTCGAGTCGGTCGTCACCTGTTTGTATTCGGCCTTGAACTCTGAAAAGCGGAATTCGGTCTTGTCGATCGTCCCGTAAACCAGGTCGTCGCCATTGTAGCGGTCGACAGAAGTCAGAAAGAGGCGGCTGGTAACAAACTCTGAGAGGCTGATATGCCCTTTGGGATCGTAGGTGAGGTCGGGACTGATGAAATAGACAATGCGGTTAATCACCTGCTCCTTGAAATCCTTCACGAAGAGCTTGTCCCTTACCCAGAAGAAAAGCAGGATGATGAATGCAATAACGCTGGCTGCTATCCCCACATAAAGCCCGGTAAGGATAAAGATTGCCATCGAGGGAATAAAGATGGCAAAGAGGGATATCAGGAAACGCTTTACCACCTGTTTCCTCCTGGCATCAAGGTTTACCAGGTCGGTTTTGAGTGATTTATTATAATAATTTTCGAATTCTTCCAGTGTTTTCATAATGGTCGGGTTACGGTTGTTCTCTCTTGCCTGGCCGTCTTATCCTGGTCGCAAGGCTTATACGACACCTGCAATTTTTGTTGGCGGTCAGGACCGCGGGGCGATGCCCCCTTAAGCTTTAGAGGGCGAGAGGCTCCGCCAGGTGCCCGGCCGCCCGTTAATGCGGCAGATTCCGTATCAGGATGAGAAGAGGGCCTTTACATCGACATTCTGCCTCTCCTGCTCGGTTATCTCGAACAGCTTTCGGGTTTTGAAGTTGAACATTGAGGCCACGATGTTCGTTGGGAACATCTGCACTGCATTGTTGAGGTCGGTTACCGCGGCGTTGAAAAAGCGCCTGGCTGCCGAGAGCTGTTCCTCCACCTCGTTGAGGGCTCCCTGAAGCTGCATGAAATTTGTGCTTGCCTTGAGATCGGGGTAGTTCTCAACGGCCACCATGATGCCCGAAACAGCGCGGGAGACCTTCTGGTCCAAATCGATCTTCTCCTCTTCTGATATATTGCCCGAGGTAGCCCTGGCCCTCATCTCTGTGATCTGTGTAAGCGTCTCCTTTTCGTGCTTCATGTAATTCTGGACAGTGGAGACAAGGTTGGGTATCAGGTCGTAGCGCTTTTTTGCCATGGCATCGATGCTGGCAAATGCCTTGTCGGCCGCATTCCTTTTAGACACAAGGCTGTTGTAGCTGAGCGCCAGCCATAGCAGCAGCACTCCCGCGATTATTAGTACCGGTATAAGCATGTTGTTGTTTTGTTGGGTTAGTAAATGGCCTGGTTACCCCCGTCATCGGCTGTAGCCGGCTGGTGCCGGCAGGGCCTGATGATCGCCGGGTAAAACAGTTTAGTAAAGATAATCTTTTTTCTGCCAGTTAAGCTGTCAGTAAAACAGTTTACTGTTAAATATTGCAACCTTTTGCAGGAATATTGGATGCAAATGTTAGTTTTGCCGGGGAGACTTTAAACTAGGGGTTCTGATGAAGAAAGTATTGTTGTTTACGCCGGCCCTGGTGTACATGCCGGCCCTGCTGTTTGTGAGGGCTTTGTTGTTGCTGTTGGTTTTGTTACTTCTGCCGGTCAGATCAGTGCAGGCACAGCCTGAGGCAGTTGCGGTTCGGACATCAGTACCGCCGGTTATTGACGGGGTGCTTTCAGATGAGGTGTGGAGCCAGGCTGTTCCTGTTACCGAATTTGTCCAGAGAGAACCGGATAACGGCGCTCCTGCCACCCAGCGCACAGAATTTTATATTTTATATGACGATGATTATCTCTATATAGGCGTACGCTGCTACGACGATACCGGGAGGGTAATTGGCAGGGAGATGGCCCGGGATGCCAACCTGAGCAATGATGACCGAATTCAGATAATTATTGATACCCACCTCGACGGCAGGAGCGCTTACTGGTTCCAGATAGGTCCCCGCGGCTCGATAGGCGATGCGGTGATAAGCGCAAACGGACAGGCATTTAACCGTGAGTGGCAGGGGCTGTGGGACGGCAGGGCCTCTATACAGCCGCATGGCTGGGAGGCTGAGATCGCGCTGCCTTTCAATACCATAAATTTTGATCCGGGCCTCTCCACCTGGGGAATTAAATTCATAAGGTATATAAGGCGCAACCAGGAGGCTGTCTACTGGCCTACCGCAAATCTCAACAATCACCGGTTCCAGGTGTCTGACGCAGGGTTGATGCACGGACTTGAGGGAATTAGCCAGGGGGTCGGACTTGATATCAATCCCTGGGCCTTTGGTGGACATGACAGTAACGCCGGCGGAGGCAGTTCGCTGACCGGTGATGCCGGAGTCGATGTTTTCTACCAGGTTACCCCCGGTATGCGCGGAGTGCTGACGCTCAACACCGACTTTGCCGAGACGGAGGCTGACACCAGGCAGATAAACCTGACCCGGTTCAGCCTGCACTTTCCTGAGAAGAGGGACTTTTTCCTTGACGGGGCAAACTATTTCAATTTCGGCATAGCCGGGGAGGTTGAAAACCCCTATTCGCGGAGGCTTATCCCCTTTTTCAGCAGGAGGATGGGGCTTGATGCAGGCGGAGAACCGCTTTCAATCCATGCAGGCGGCAGGTTTACCGGACAGGCGGGGCCGTGGAACATCGGGGTGATGAATATATTGCAGGAGAAGCAGTTTGACAACAGAAACTACTCGGTGGCACGGGTCTCCAGAAACCTTGGCAGGCAATCGTCGGCAGGTATGATCGCCACCCTGGGCAATGCTACCGGCGAAGGGGGCAATGGCCTGGTCGGGCTTGACACGCGGCTGGCGACATCTAATCTCGGCGGCGATAAGAATCTGAGCTTTACTGCTTACGGACTACAGTCTGTTACATCTCCACCGGGAGAGGAGAGGCAACTGGCCAGCGCCTTCGGAGCCGAACTCAACTTCCCGAATGACCTGTTTTACGGTCGCGCCGGTTTTCTGCAGATTGACGATGATTTTAATGCCGGTATGGGTTTCGTTCCCCGCCGGGGCATACGTGAGTATTATCTTGCCGGCGGAGTAGGGCCCCGACCGGGAAGATGGGGATTGCTACGGGTGCTTTCGATGGCTGGCATTGACCATATATCGGGCCTTGACGGGGTGCTGCAGACAAGGGAGATCGACCTGATACCTTTATGGATCACATTTACCAGCGGTGAATCGGCCTTGGCACGAAGGAAATTCACGTATGAATATCTTTTCGGGGACTTCAACCTGCTGGGGCAGGTGCTGATTCCGGTGGGCGAGTACCAGTTCAGCACCAGCACTTTAACGCTCAATTCGGCCAGGCAGCGCGACCTGTGGGGAACTGTTTCATATTCATGGGGTGACTTCTGGAGCGGTGAAAGGAGCACATGGGAACTCACCGCCGGCTGGCAGGTATTTGTAAACCTTTTCGTGAGCGCCGAGATGGAGAGGAGCTACCTCTCCTTCCCCGAAAGGGATATAGATGTAGGAATTTACAGGCTGATAATGAATATCCTGTTCAGTCCGCGAATCAATATGCATACCTTTGTGCAGTACGACGATGTTACCGAAACAGCAGGGTGGCAGACGCGGTTCAGGTGGATCATAAGGCCGGGCCGCGAAGTGCTTGTGGCGTGGAACTCGAACATAAGCGACCCGATGGAGAGGTTTACGGTATCGGAGAGTGCGCTGAGGTTAAAGTTGAAGTATAATTTAAGGTTCTGATGAGAGTAGCAATCCTTTCGCCGGTAGCATGGAGGACCCCGCCCAGGCACTATGGTCCCTGGGAGCAGGTGGCGTGGAATATTGCCAGCGGGGTGGCGGCTCTGGGAGTGGATGTGACACTTTATGCAACCGGCGACTCCGGGAACCCCGGGAAGCTTGAATATATAATTGATAAAGGCTACGAGGAGGACAGAAGCATTGATGCCAAGGTTGCCGAATGCATGCACATATCCCATTTAATGGAGAGAGCCGGGGAGTATGACCTTATACACAATAACTTCGATTTTCTGCCGCTGGCCTGGTCGCGCCTGGTCGCTACACCTATGGTGACCACTATACACGGCTTTTCATCGCCCAGGATCATTCCCGTTTACAGGAGGTATAACGACAGGGTGCATTACGTGTCGATAAGCAACTCCGACCGAAGCAGTGAGCTTGAATACATTGCAACTGTTTACAATGGCATTGATCCGTCGCAGTTCACCTTCAGGGAGGAGCATGGCAATTATCTTCTCTTTTTCGGCCGTATTCATCACGACAAGGGCGCTTACGAGGCGATCCAGATAGCCCGGCTGGCCGGGATGAAGCTGTTGATTGCAGGCATTGTGCAGGATGAAGACTATTACCGGGAGAAGGTTGAGCCTTTTATTGACGGCAAACAGGTGGTTTACCTCGGCAGTGCTGATCCGCAAAAGCGTGATGAGCTTCTCGGCGGCGCCCTGGCGCTGCTGCATCCCATTAATTTTGAGGAGCCGTTCGGACTGAGTGTGGCTGAGTCCATGTTCTGTGGCACCCCGGTAATTGCTTTTAACCGCGGATCGATGCCCGAGCTGATAAGTCACGGAGAGACCGGGTTCCTTGCCGGCTCTGTTGAGGAGGCTGCCGGACTTGTAGGGCGCACCGGAGAATTGTCCCGGCAAATATGCCGGGAGCGGGCAATGGCAAACTTCAGCCTTGAACGGATGGCGGCCGGTTACCTGGAGGTTTACCGTAAGATCCTGGGATAACTGTCTGGCAAAATCATATCCCGCTCCGGTAGCAGGTGCGGATTTTGGTACGGGCCACAGGTTCAGTGCCACAGGTTCAGCGCCGCAGGTTCAGTGCCGCAGGTTCAGTGCCGCAGGTTCAGTGCTGCAGGTTCAGTGCTGCAGGTTCAGTGCCGCAGGTTCAGTGCTGCAGGCATCATCCCTTCAGGACTTCAGCTGGGCAAGAAGATCATCCATGCAAACCGAAGCAAAACCTGCTCCTGTATCTGACAACCCGTAGGGCATTATCAGCTCGTTGTTGTGGACCATTGCTCCGCATGAATAGACCACATTTGGCACATAGCCCTCCCTCTCTTCGTAGTTCGGAACCAGGAGCGGGTCACGAAGGTGCCCGATGACCCTGGTAGGATCGTCGAGGTCGAGGAGTATAGCACTCAGGCAATATTGACGCACCGGACCCACTGCATGGGTCAGTACCAGCCAGCCCTCCGGGGTCTCAATGGGTGAGCCGCAGTTGCCAATCTGTACGAATTCCCAGTAATGTTTAGGTGCCTGCAGCATGATTGGCTGGTCCCACAGGTTTATCTTGTCGGAAAAACCTATGAAGGAATTTATGCCGTCAATGCGGGAGAGCATCACATATTTCCCTTTTACCTTACGGGGGAAAAGAGCGAGATTCTTGTTCTGTGCCCCGTGTCCGTGCAGGGGCCTGATGGTAAAATGACAGAAATCCTTTGTCTGGATCAGTTTAGGGAGAATGGTATTGCCGTCATAGGCCGTATAGGTTGCATAGTAGTTTACTGCTCCGTCGTCGCCGGTAAATTTTACGAAGCGGGCATCTTCAATTCCCTTTCTCTCGGTGAATGATACCGGGAAGATCACTCTTTCGGAAATATCGGTGTCACGGGAGAATTTGACCTCATAATGTGAATCGGCAAGCCATACTATCTCTTCTATAGCCTGAAGTTTCTCGGCCGAATTGTTGTTATCCGCACGTGTCTGGTTTATTGCCGCCAGAAGCTCACCGTAGATAAACTCGTCACCCAGCCGGTTCATTACACTGTTGATAATATCTGCGGGCAGGTTCATCTCAGAGAGCTTGCTTGAGAACGAACTCTTGGAGTATTTGTGCCGCTTGACCATTTCAGCCTCTTCAACGTACCTCCCGGGCTTTTCGAATGACATATTGCCATCCTTGTCTATGAGCCCCGAATGGAACACGATAGAGGAGATGTGCCCCTCGCCGGTGGCGCGGAAACTGACTATGATCCTTTTACTTCCTCTCTCCAGTGCTGTCTGGTCGGGCGATTCGATCATTGACGGGTTGAAGAAGGCGGCTGACTCAATTGAATACTCAAGCGAGAAGAAAGATCCGAGTAGCAGCCGCTTGTCCTCCGAAAGTCCGTCGAGCGATATTTTCAGTGCTTCCATCTGATCCTTAACACGGGAAAAGTGTCTGCTGAAGACGTTGGTGATGTTCCGGTGTCTTCTTGAGAACTCCCTGAGGGTATGCATCAGGGCAAAGGATGCCTGCTCTTCCGGCATGGCGGTGAGACGCTCTACCAGTGCAATGGTACGGTCTATACCATTATCGAAATACCTGATTATCACCCTGCGGGGATCAGGCATGAAACGGTTTGGTTTTCTTGTTACCGGTATTCTCATGTTATTATTGGTTTGGTATGTTAAAAACAAATATAGGAAAAGGAGTATTCAATTCAATAGCAGGATATGGGAATTATACAAAAGATATGAACCGGATGCAGTATTAATGATTTAAAAAAAAACTGTACTTTAGCAAGCTGATAATTAAAGGTTGACAGCCCCTGCCGAACAATTCCGGAGCCTCAGGCTAATTGCAGGAAGGTTGTATGGTTTAGGTACATGATTTTCTACAGCTATGTGGTTTGTTCTGTTTTCGCTTCTATTCTGGATATTTGTCGCTGTATCAAGCATAATTATTTTTTGTGGGGCTCTCCTGGTATGGCTTCTTACATTTCTTTTCGATAAAAGGCTTTGGTTGCAGCATCAATATTCATGCTTCTGGGGTTCGATATATCTGTGGCTTAATCCTTTCTGGCCGATGAAGGTTGAGGGAAGGGAAAAAATTGACCATTCCCAGGTTTATGTTGCGGTTTCTAACCACCAGTCGATGCTCGACATACTGGTAATGCACTCTCTCTTTTTCCATTTTAAATGGGTTTCCAAGAAGGAAAACCTTTACCTGCCGTTTGTCGGGTGGAACATGGTTTTGAACCGGTATGTGACGCTCGACCGTGCCAGCAGAAAGAGTTTTATCAAAATGATGCGAGATTGCCAGAAACATATGATGCAGGGCAGTTCAATCATGATATTTCCGGAGGGCACCCGTTCCACAGACGGGAACATGCGAAACTTCAAAGACGGTGCTTTCAGGCTTGCCAAACAGATGAAGTGCCCTATCCTGCCGATAGTGCTTGACGGTACCGGCAAATCTTTGCCAAAGAAGGGTTTTGTCATCAGGGAAAAAACCCCGATAAGTGTTCGTGTACTTGATCCTGTGATGCCGGCTGAATTTGAGAGTTTCGACCCCCGTGAAACCGGTGAAATGGTGAGGGATAAAATGGATACTGTACTCAGGGAGATGCGACAGGGTAATTGATATATCAGGGGAAACAGCAACTTAACGCGAAGATGGCAGACGGCAAACTATCTTTTTACAGGGATAAATTTTCGGAGTATTCCGACAAGCTGCGATTGGCCAGAAGGACCCAGAGAGGCTATGTGTTTCTGAGGCTGGCCTCTTTCCTTATTATGATCTTCCTGCCACTGTTATTTGCCGGCACCAGTATTTCCATCGCAATTTCCGTGTTTCTGGCAATGCTGGCAGTATTCCTTTTCCTGGTACACAGATTTGGTATTCAGGAAAGAAAAGTAAAATATTTTTCAGCTCTTCTGGGGGTCAACTGTGAGGAGATTGAGGCGCTCAGAGGCAACCTGGACTCTTTTGACAGCGGAAGCCGGTATGAAGATCCTGATCACCGTTATTCACCTGACCTGGATCTGTTTGGGGAGAACTCCATGTTCCATTACATGAACAGGTGCTGTACAGTGCCCGGCATGGACATGCTTGCAGATTTTTTAAAGGAGCCGGCTACCGATGCCCAGGAGATTAAGCGGAGGCAGAAGGGTATTAAAGAGCTTGCCGCCAAACTCGAGTTCTGTCAGCACTTTATCGCCACGGGCAGGATGTATGGAGACAGTTCAGGAGATCGTATCAACCTGATAAAGTATGTAAATACTCCCTCTCATTTTACGAGAAACCGTTCGCTGGTTATGGTATCCCGGGTGCTGCCCGCCCTGACGGCTGGGACTCTTCTGCTGGCGGCAGCCGGTATTTTACCTTTTTACCTGGTGCTCATACTTTTTTGTGTGCAGCTTGGGATTACCGGCCTGCTTTTCCGGAAAACCGCCGAGGTTCATGATAAGGTGACCAGGAGCCTGGGCACACTGAAAAAGTATGGAAAGTTACTCCGGATCATTCATGATACAGAACTTGATGCCCCGCTGCTTAAATCAATACAGCGCTACCTGAGGACTGAGGGCACCCCTCCATCCGGCCATATTGCGAAACTGGCTCGTATTGTTGATGCATTTGATAACAGGTTGAATTTTATAGCCTTCACGGTGCTTAACGGGTTACTGCTATGGGATGTCAATTGTGTCCTGATGCTGGAAAGGTGGAACCGGCGCAATAGGAAAAAACTGGCGGTCTGGCTTGGTAGTATAGCAAAAATGGATGCCTTTATAAGCATGGCGATATTCTTCTTCAATAATACTGACTTTGTTTTTCCGCAGCCTGATGACAGCGGGCCCGTACTCAGGGCCGGCTCACTTGGACATCCTTTGATACCTGCCGGCGAAAGAGTATGTAACGACCTGACCATAGAGGATTCGGGCTGTTTTGTTATAGTTACCGGGGCCAATATGGCCGGCAAGAGCACGTTTCTGCGGACCGCCGGGATTGCCCTGGTGCTTGCTATGGCCGGAGCACCGGTGTGTGCCGCTGACTTCAGGTTCCGTATAACAGATCTGTATACAAGCATGCGCACGAGTGACTCACTGAGCAAACACGAGTCCTATTTCTATGCCGAGCTCAAAAGGCTGAAGCACCTTATTGAGACTATTGCCGGGGGAAGGCAGGTGTTTGTCCTTTTGGACGAGATACTTAAGGGCACCAATACGACCGACAAACAGAAAGGTTCAGTAGCATTGCTCGGCAGGATGCTCGGCCTTGGTGCAACCGGTATCATTGCCACCCACGACCTTTCACTTACTTCACTTGAAAATGAATATCCCGGCAGGATCATGAACAGGTGCTTCGAGGTTGATATTGACGGCGACAGGATCAGCTTTGACTACAGGCTTAGGGAAGGTGTTACCCGCAAGATGAACGCCCTGTTGCTGATGGAGCAGATGGGGTTGCTTCCCGGAAAAACCCCGGGGCCCGATCAAAATCTTCCGGGAGCCTGATCCCATGGTGAGGTTGTGGCTGTTGAGCTAAAGAGTTTTTCTGCGTAAATTCCTTTCTCCGCAACCCGCTGCGCCTGCCAGCATTTCAGCACGGGTGTTCTTAAGAATGACCGGCGGCCTGCCGGTGGATTACCGGTAAGCCGGAAACGGCTGCCAGTCCCGCTTGCCTGTTGATTGCTTGTTGATAAACAGATTCACACCCCGCCCTTCTTTTATTTATATTTGCAGAAATTTAGGACAGATGACTGCAATATATTCGGAAGATACCATACGTACCCTTGACTGGAAGGAGCATATAAGGAAAAGGCCCGGTATGTATATCGGTAAACTTGGTGACGGCTCCTCTCTTGACGATGGCATATACCTGCTTATCAAGGAGGTTCTGGACAATGCAGTTGACGAGTATATGATGGGCTTCGGTAAAACCATCGAGATTGAGGTTAGCGAGAAGCTGGTCACTATAAGGGATTACGGGCGCGGCATACCTTTGGGCAAGCTTGTTGATGTGGCTTCGAAGATGAATACCGGCGCCAAATACGACTCCAAGGTTTTTAAGAAGACAGTAGGACTTAACGGTGTAGGAATAAAGGCCGTGAACGCCCTCTCTTCGCAGTTTGTTATAGAGTCATTTCGTGAAACGGAAGGGCGGATCGCTGAATTTGCCAGAGGCGAGCTTGTTACAGAAAAGGCCATTGAGGCTAACGGCAGCAAAAACGGCACCAGGGTGGTATTTACACCCGACAATGAGATATTTGGCAAGTTCCGGTTCATTCCGGAATACCTGGAAAGGATGTTCAGGAATTATGTTTATCTGAATACCGGACTGACAATTGTCTATAACGGACAACGTATCAACTCCAAAAACGGGCTTCTTGATCTGCTGGAGGAGAACATGAGCTCTCCCGGCCTTTACCCCATAATACACCTCAAGGGCGACGATATTGAGGTCGCAATAACCCACGGCAAGCAATATGGCGAGGAGTACTACAGTTTTGTGAACGGCCAGAATACCAGTCAGGGAGGAACTCACCTGGTGGCATTCAAGGAGGCTTATGTTAAGGTGGTAAGGGACTTCTTCAAAAAGGACTTTGAGGCCTCAGATATACGTACAGCGATAATTGCGGCTATAAGCATCAAGGTTGAGGAGCCTGTTTTCGAGTCGCAGACCAAGACGAAGCTCGGATCAAAAGAGGTTGGCCCCGGTGGCTCGACTGTAAGGAATTTCGTGATGGATTTTCTGCGTACAAAGCTGGATAACTACCTGCATAAAAATCCCGGCAGTGCCGAAGCATTGCTTGCCAGAATACAGGAATCGGAGAAGGAGAGGAAGGCCATATCGGGTATCAGGAAGATAGCGCGCGAACGTGCGAAGAAGGCCAATCTGCACAACCGCAAGCTGAGGGACTGCAGGATGCACTGGAACACCAACGACGCGAGAAGGCTGGAGACCACCATATTTATTACCGAGGGGGATTCGGCCAGCGGATCGATCACCAAATCGCGTGACGTTAACACCCAGGCGGTATTCAGCCTGAAGGGAAAACCACTGAACACATACGGACTTACAAAGAAGATCGTATATGAGAACGAGGAGTTCAATCTGCTCCAGGCTGCGCTTAACATTGAGGACGGTATAGAGGAGCTGAGGTACAACAATGTTGTAATAGCTACTGATGCAGATGTTGACGGCATGCATATAAGGCTTCTGCTGATAACCTTTTTCCTTCAGTTCTTTCCTGACCTGATCAAGAATGGCCACCTGTATATTCTGCAGACTCCTCTTTTCAGGGTGCGGAACAAGCAGGAAACACTGTACTGTTACACAGATGCGGAAAAGGAGAAAGCTGTCAAAAAGCTCGGCGGCAAGATCGAAATAACAAGGTTCAAAGGGCTTGGAGAGATATCACCTGATGAGTTCAGGCACTTTATCGGGAAGGATATGAGGCTTGAGCCTGTTCAGCTGAAGAAAGAAGATATGGTTGCCGACATGCTCGCCTTTTATATGGGCAAGAACAGTCCGGAACGACAGGAGTTTATTATTGAGAATTTGAAAGTTGAAGATGATGTTGTGGAGGAAGGGAGTCCGGTTTGACCAGGCAGGCCATGAATGCTGACTTTATGCCCAACCCTCCGGATCATATACCCCGGGAAGCGGAAAACAATGGAAGAATTAGAAAGACAGAAAGGAAAGAACGGACAGGAGCCTGCTGAGGAAAACGGAAGGGCCAGGGAGAACGATTTCCCGAAGATTATTCACTTGTCCGGTATGTACAAGGACTGGTTCCTTGATTATGCCTCCTATGTGATCCTTGAACGTGCCGTGCCGCATCTGCATGACGGACTTAAACCGGTTCACAGACGGATCCTCCATGCCATGAAGAGGCTGGATGATGGCCGGTACAATAAGGTTGCCAACATTATTGGGTACACCATGCAGTATCATCCCCACGGTGACGCTTCGATAGGTGATGCGCTGGTACAGATAGGGCAAAAGGACCTTCTGGTCGACACACAGGGTAACTGGGGGAACCTGCTGACAGGCGACAGCGCCGCGGCATCCCGTTACATCGAGGCACGGCTCTCTCCCTTCGCCCTCGAGGTGGTGTTCAACACCAAGACCACCTCATGGAAGCTTTCCTATGACGGCCGCAACAAGGAGCCGGTCACGCTGCCTGTTAAGTTTCCACTTCTCCTGGCGCAGGGGGTCGAAGGTATTGCAGTCGGACTGGCTTCAAAGATACTGCCGCACAATTTCAATGAATTGATAGACGCCTCCATCGCTTACCTCCAGGGTAAGGATTTTGTGCTGTATCCCGATTTTCCGGGTGGGGGACTGGCGGACTTCTCAAGGTACAATGACGGTATGAGGGGGGGACTGGTACGGGTGCGTTCGAGGATAGCGAAGCTTGACAAGAAGACCCTTGTAATTACCGACATTCCCTACGGGAAGACCACAGGGTCGTTGATAGATTCGATAATAAAGGCCAACGAAAAGGGCAAGATAAAGATCAGGAAGATTGACGACAATACAGCAGGTAGTGTTGAAATACTTGTACACCTGGCACCCGGGATATCGCCCGACAAGACCATTGATGCACTGTATGCATTTACCGATTGCGAGGTTCCGATATCGCCCAACGCATGTGTGATTGAAAACGACAAGCCGCGGTTCCTGGGTGTTTCTGAGATGCTCCGCATCAGCACCGACAAGACGGTCGGGCTGCTCAAAAAAGAGCTGGAGATACGGATGGATGAGCTGCTGGAGGACTGGCACATGTCATCTCTTGAGAAGATATTCATTGAGAACAGGATATACCTGAACATCGAGGAGTGCGAAACCTGGGAGTCGGTTATTGAGACGATCGACCAGGGGCTTGAGCCATTTAAGAAGTTATTGCGCAGGGAGGTTACCCGTGATGATATAGTGAAGCTGACGGAGATCAGGATCAAACGAATCTCGAAATACGATGCAAAAAAGGCTGATGAGCACATAAAATCAGTAGAGGAGGAGATCTCAGAGGTTCAGAACCATTTGAACAACCTTATTCCTTTTGCGATAAATTATTTCAGGCAGATAAAGAAGAAATACGGGAAGGGGCGGGAGAGAAAGACCGAGATCCGCAACTTCGATACGATAGAGGCTACAAAGGTTGCAGTAGCAAATGAGAAGCTATATGTGAACCGTGCTGAGGGATTTGCGGGTACGGGACTGAAGAAGGATGAATATGTATGCGATTGTTCAGACATTGACGATATTATCGTCTTCAGGCAGGATGGCACCTACATTGTTACAAGGGTGTCAGACAAGATCTTTGTAGGCAAGAACATAATACATATTGATGTATTCAAGAAGAATGACAAACGCACCATCTATAATATTGTTTACCGCGACGGGCTGAACGGAGCCTATATGATGAAGAGATGCGCTGTAAAGGGAATAACGAGGGACCGGGAATACAATATCACGAAAGGGACAAAAAACTCGAAGATTGTTTACTTTACTGCAAATCCCAACGGAGAAGCAGAGGTGGTAAAGGTTTACCTGAAGCCAAAACCACGCCTGCGGAACCTCGTTTTTGAGGTCGGTTTCGGTGAACTTGCCATCAAGGGCAAGAAATCGATCGGTAATATAATGACCCGGCATGCTCTACATAAGGTTGTTCTCAAGGAGAGGGGCGAATCCACCCTTGGGGGCGCCAGGATATGGTTTGATGAAGATATCAACCGCCTGAACAGTGATGGCCGCGGACGTTTCCTTGGCGAATTCAATACTGACGACCGCCTCCTGGTGGTAACCGGGTCGGGCAGGTTCAGGCTTTCGGGCTTTGATGTTTCGCAACATTTCGAGGAGGACCTCATACTGATAGAGAAGTACAGGTACAACAAGGTGTTTTCAGCGGTTTATTTCGACGGGGAGAAGGGATACCATTACCTGAAAAGGTTTACTTTTGAGTCTGTCGACAAGCTTACCAGTTTCATAGGCGACCATGAGGATTCGAAGCTTATAAGGCTGACCGAGGTCGAGTATCCCAGGCTGGAGCTGAAGTTCGGAGGCAAGAACAAGGACAGGAGCACTGAGATAATAGAAGTTGCCGACTTCATCGGTGTGAAGAGTTACAGGGCCAGGGGCAAGAGGCTTTCCAAATTTGAGGTTTCGCTCATCAATGAGCTTGAACCGCTTGTCAAACCTGCTCCTGAAAATGAGGGCGCTGCTGATGACGATGTGCTCGAGCTGGATGAGCCTGACAACAAACAGATGAGGCTTGAATTATAGTGGTATTGTTAAAACTAATGTCCTGTGCTGATCTTTCTGGTTGGTTTCATGGGTAGCGGAAAATCCACCACCGGCCGTATACTGGCCGGGAAGCTTGGTTATACGTTTGCTGACCTTGACAAGCTGGTGGAGGAGAAGGAGGGTATGCCGGTGACAGAGATCTTTGCCCGCAGAGGCGAGGATTATTTCAGAAGGGCTGAGGCTGATATGCTTGAGACAATTGTTGATAAGAGCGATATGGTTATCGCATGCGGTGGAGGAACTCCCTGTTTTCATGATAACATGAGCAAGATGAAGCGGTCCGGCATCACGGTTTACCTTAGTGTGCCGCCCGCATTGCTGGCAAAACGCCTCTCAGACGGAAAGCAGAAGCGACCCCTTATTGCCGGCATGAAAGGAGCAGAGCTCCGGGACCATATCCGCCGGCTTCTTGCCGGAAGGGAGGGATGGTAC
This sequence comes from Marinilabiliales bacterium, assembly GCA_007695015.1. Lineage (NCBI taxonomy): Bacteria > Pseudomonadati > Bacteroidota > Bacteroidia > Marinilabiliales > Marinilabiliales bacterium. The sequence continues at coordinate 11,801 of REEN01000054.1, read as the reverse complement.
AGGCAGAGCGACATAATTTTCAATTCAGCAGATGAAGGTGTTAATGAGCTTATCGAACTCCTGAAACCACACCTTGGAAGGCGGAACTAATTAAATCCCTGGAAATTCAATCTACCCGGCCCGTTCACGTGGCACTTTTTACTGATCCCCGCCCGTTCATCTGGCTTTTTTGCTGATCATGGCCCGTTCAATTGTTTTTTGCCCGATCCAGGTTTGTCCACCTGTTTTTTTGCCTGATCCCGCCCCGTTCACGTTGCACTTTTTTGCTGATCCCGCCCCCCTGTCTGTGCGGTCAGTAATTGCATCTTTATAGAACCTAGTAATAAGATAGTTAACTGTCGTGTCGGGTTGCCCTTTCCGATTGCTGTGATGCCGGTGGTCTGCAGATATGGCAGTGTAAAGCTCTGCTAAAGCGACATAATGGCAGGAAAAGAGGCTTGAAACCGAATGGCATGCAAGTTGACTATGTAGCGTGTGAAAACAGGTTGAAAATTTAAAAAACAAATTGATGTTTAACTTAAAAATAATGGAGGACCAGGCCATGTTACCAGTATTTAACAGAAGAGGTTCAATGCCGAGCATCGTAGATGATTTTTTCGGTAAGGACATGCTTTCGAATTTCTTTGATGATTACCAGACAGGGATTTGTGTTCCTGCGGTAAACATAATCGAAGGCAAGGATGATTTCAGGATCGAGGTGGCAGCACCCGGACTTGACAAGAATGATTTCAAGATCGATGTGAAGAACAACGTGCTGTTTATCTCATCGGAAAAGCGCCAGGAAGACGAGCAGAAAGATGAAAAGATTATGAGGCGCGAGTTTTCGTACAGCTCCTTCAGCCGTTCATTCAGTCTGCCTAACACAGTGGATGCAGACAAGATCACTGCAAACCACAAGGACGGCGTACTGAACATAACTATTCCCAAAAGGGAAGAGGCTAAGGAGAAGCCGCCAAGGCAGATCAGGATTTCGTAACAGTGAAAGGTTGAGGGGAATGGTGCCGGGTATCGATGATACCCGGTTTTTTTATGCCTTAAATGGTTCAACTGGCTTCGCCGGTCTCACCCGCTTCGCCGGTCTCATCCGCTTCGCCGGTCTCATCCGCTTCGCCGGTTATCTGGCTTTGCCGGTCTCACCCGCTTCGCCGGTTATCTGGCTTTGCCGGTCTCACCCGCTTCGCCGGTCTCAACTGTTTCGCCGGTTGTCTGGCTTCGCCGGTCTCATCCCAGGGATTGTTGGTTTTCTGTCGGGGATAAAACCAGTAATCGATTAATCGTCAACCGCCTGGAAGGTGAGGATTCTGAACTGCCAGGCGGTATTATCCGATACCTGGCCCCTTGTCTGTTTCATAAGCACGCCTATGATCTGTTCACGGGGGTCGGCAAAGTACTGGGTGTTGAAGTAACCTCCCCAGTTGAAGGTCCCTTCACTGCCCTGGCCACCGCGATCCTGCCCTTTCCCTGTCACAACCCCGAAAGCCAGTCCCAGATAACTGTCCGCATCCTCTCCCCAGAGGTCGCCTATGTGGTTGGCCATCATAAAATTGATCGTGGTGCGGCTCAGTATCCTTGTTCCGTTATATTCGCCGGCGTTGAGGTACATTTGCAGGAATGCGGCATAGTCCTTCGCCGTACTGCTGAGGCCTGCACCACCCGAGAAGAACCTGCGGGCTCCGCTTACAGGATAGTCAGGATCGTAATAATCCGATTCATAGGGAACCCATTCCCCGCTGCCCGTCCTTGCCTGCAACGGGACGAGCCGCCCGGCTTTCTCCGGCGGAAGGTAGAACCAGGTGTCATCCATGCCGAGGGGATCAAATAGTCTCTCCCTTAAGAACCTGTCAAACGGCATTCCCGATATCACTTCAATAAGATAGCCCAGTACGTCAATGCTTACGCTGTATGTGTACCCCTCGCCGGGATTGTGATGCAGGGGAAGCGCGGCAAGCCGCCTGACATTTTCTTCAATGCTTATATCTTCGGCGGTAAACAGGTCAACTATTCCCTCCTTCTGGTATATCTTCCTGAAGCGCTCGTCGCCGTCTATTATGCCGTATCCCAAACCCGAGGTGTGGGTAAGCAGGTGCCTGATCGTGATCTCCCTTTCTGCCTCAACGGTTGTATAGGTTGAATCGGCCGGGTTGAAGGTGTCAAGTACAACCGGATTTGCAAATTCGGGGATAAACCTGGAGACGGGATCATCGAGCCTGAACCTGCCCTCCTCCCATAGCATCATTACGGCTGTCGAGGTAATAGCCTTTGTCTGGCTGGCGATGCGGAAAATATCATCCGCTTGCAGAGCGCGGCCGCTTTGGATATCGGCCATGCCGAAAGCCTTGTGGTAGATGATCTCGCCGTCGCGGGCTACCAGGGCAACTGCCCCGGGTATGTCTCCTCTGGCAACTGCATCCTCCAGCATGTGATCTATCCTTTCCAGCCGTTCGGGCGACATGCCGACATTTTCGGCCCATCCGTCCGACAGCGGGGGTGAAAATTGCAGTGAAGGGGTCTGCGACAGGGCTGCCGTAAAGGGTGTCAGCAGCATCAGCGCCAGGTAAAGTACTTTTCTCATGATAGGCTCATTTAGGTAAATAAAAAATAAAGATAACACATGTATTTCAGAAATGGTGCGAAAGGGTTGCCTGTTTGGAGATGAGGGCATTATCCGGGTGATGGCAATGCAGCATGCCAAACAAAAAAGCTCCTGCCGTCTGTGGTGACCGGCAGGAGCGCCCAACCCTGGATTTCGGGGTATCCCCATCGCTTTGACAAATCAATCCAGGTTGAAAAACCGCATCAGCAGTTTTTTTGAAACTGTTTGTTGATTATTTACCTGACTATAAAGTAACCTATACCTATGTTCAAGCTTGGTGACAGATCAGTTCTTATTCCTGCTTCAGCATAATTGGGCTGTGTGGCGAACTCATCATCAATGGAGCCCAGGCTGAGATTAACCCCGGCAGAGGCATTGATGCAAAAATTGTCAATCAGTCTTACCTGAACTCCTATGCCAAGTTTGTGGTCGTAGGTTGCAATCCTGCCTCCATTTAGATAAACCGGATCAGATCCGGGGGAAATCAAATGCATGCTGCCCGGGCCGTTTGAGTAGCGGAACTGGAAATTGTACTGCATAAAGAACCTGACGGTGCTGTTGTCGGCAGTGGCCCTTTCAGGATGGCTTTCAGGTGCGAAGAGATAGCGCCTGTAAACCACATTGCCGCCTGAGATCCGGTTTTCGCCATGCTGCAGGATCAGTCCACCTTCAATAAGCTTGTTCTCTTTTTCGATGCCGATGTTGAAATTTGTATTGGAGTTAAACCCGCTTACCGGTGAGGAGTGGTATATGTTAACTCCTATTGCTTTCGGGACCCGGATAATTTCATCTGAAGCGCTGATTGCGGTTGTTGCGAGTATTGTTGTAAGAAGTATCACTGCTGATTTCTTCATCGCATGGTTTTTTTTGATTTGTCATTCGCGATCTCACTTACATATACGCCGCTTGCACTCCGGGGTTTTTGATTTTGAGGTGATTGGAGCAATCGTGCAGGGGTGATGTGGCTCACCGGAAGAGATGACCCGGCTTCACCCCCGTAATGGCAACCAGCTGAAAAACAGGAACATTAATCTTATAATATTTCCAGAGCCTAACCTTCAGTACCGGAAATGATAATTACCAGATGCAACTTCGGGGATATGCTCCGGGGAAGTTCATTGCCGGGGGTAATCAGGTATTTTGCCTGAATGGGATCCGGTATTAAGGATAAAGGATGAGCTGTTGCAATGTGCTCTTGCTGTTCCCAGGTATGGTTAAACCGGGTCGACGTCGGGGTACACCTGGCAGCTCCTGAACCCGGGTTGGGAGTTCAGCTGTGCTATTGCGGCAGAGATGAGCGAGCGCGCTTTCGGGAGGTTGGCTCCTTTCTCTATCTTGATAAGAATATGCATTATATGCCGGTTCTGGACCCTGCCCACCGGCGGGTATTCGGGGCCAAGCACCCTGTTGCCGAAGTCCGCCCTGAGTCTGCCGGCCAGTGATTTGGATGCCTTCTCAGCAGTTTCTCGGTTTTTGTCTTTTATTACTATTTTGATCAGCCGCACAAAGGGCGGGTATCTGAACTCTCTGCGCTCGGCAAGCTGTTCGCGGAAATGCCTTTCCAGGTTATTTCCGGTTATGTTCCTGATCACAGGGTGATCAGGGAAGCCGGTCTGGATGATGACCTTGCCGCGCTTCACTTTCCTGCCGGCTCTGCCTGCAACCTGCGACATGAGCTGGAAGCTTCTTTCATGTGCCCTGAAATCAGGGAACAGCAGCATATTGTCGGCATTAAGTATGCCGACCAGCGAAACCCTGCCGAAGTCGAGTCCCTTAGCCACCATCTGGGTTCCTGCCAGTATGTCGATCTTACCCTCTTCAAAGCTGCTGATTATCCGTTCATGCGATCTTTTGCCCCGGGCCGAGTCGAGGTCAAGCCGGCCGACCCTGGCCCCGGGGAAGAAGAGAGGGATCTCATCTTCTACCTTCTCGGTCCCGAACCCCCGGGTCTTGAGGTCGGAACTGCCACATTCCGGGCAGGAGGGGGGAGGCTTTTGGGAGGCCCCGCAATAGTGGCACACGAGCTGGTTCATTGTTTTGTGATAGGTCATGCTTACGTCGCAGTGCCGGCACAGGGGTACCCATCCGCAGTCGGCGCACTCGATATACGGGGCATAGCCGCGCCTGTTCTGGAAGAGTATTACCTGCTCTCCCTGGTCGAGCGCTTCGGTTAACGCTTCGATGAGCTGCGGGGTGAAAAGGGATTTCATCTGCCTCTTTTTCCTTGCCATCCGGGTATCGGCGATTATCATCTCAGGGAGCTCCATATCGCTGTACCTTTTGGTGAGGCCTGCCAGCCCGTACTTCCCCGAAAGGGTATTGTACCATGATTCGACCGATGGGGTAGCGGTGCCCAGCAGTGTCTTTGCGCCGTGCATAGAGGCAAGCATGACGGCGGCATCGCGGGCATGGTAGCGGGGTGCCGGCTCGAACTGCTTGAAGGTGTTCTCGTGCTCCTCATCAACAATTACGAGTCCAAGTTCACCGAAAGGCAAAAAGAGCGACGACCTGACGCCGAGGATCAGCCGGTAGCTGTGGTCGTCATCATTGAGTACCCTGTTCCATATCTCCACCCTTTCGGCTTCAGAGAATTTGGAGTGGTATACGCCGGCCAGGCTGCCGAACACGTTCTTCAGTCTCGTGATGATCTGTGCGGTAAGGGCGATCTCGGGCAGGAGGTAGAGTACCTGTTTCCCTTTTTCGAGCTGTTCCTTTATCAGGTGGATGTATATTTCGGTCTTCCCGCCCGAGGTGATGCCGTTGAGCAGGACCACATCGTTGCTTTCGAACTGCTTTTTTATGGTGAGTAGCGCCTCCCCCTGGTGATGGTTGAGCATGCTCATCTCCTTCTGGGCTGCGGGCTGACCTTCAAGTCTTGAGACGGTTTTTTCGGAACGGGCCAGAATATTTTTGTCATAGAGGGCGCGAAGCGGGGCGTCAGCGTTTTTAAAGCGCGTTGTCAGCATGCTCTTCGGAACAGCTGGCGGATCGCCGTCGCCGTTGTAGTCGGTAATATGCAGGTATTCCAGAACGATATCGAGCTGCCGGGGTGCGCGTTTCAGCTGTTCCGGCAACTGGTCCACCTCGCCTGATACGGCCAGTTCCGGATGCAGGCTCACGAAGATCTCCGTTTTCGGTTTTATCTCTCCCGCCGGACCGCCCCGGGGCCTGAAACCACCGGGCAGGGCTGCCTTCAGCACCTCGCCCGCGGTGCACATGTAATAATCTGCCAGCCAGTCCCAGAACCTCATCTGCACCGGCAGCACTACAGGGTGGTTATCGGGCACCGACAGTATATCCTTTGTTTCGTAACCTTCAGGAGGCCTGCTGTGCACCTCTTTGACGACGGCGGTATGCACGCCCCGTTTGCCGAACGGCACGGTTACCCGTTTGCCGGGAGCAACCTCGTTGACCAGGTGGTTGGGGACCGAGTAGGTGAAGGTGCCCGGCAGGGGTAGTGGCAGCAGCATATCGGCGTAAAGCCGGTTGGTGCCGTTTGGGGTGTCACGATTACTATCGGGGTGCTGTTGCATATTTCTGCGCGGACTGGTCAGGTTAAATTATTACATCGATATTGGTTTCGGGTTGATACTGCTGTTTCAGGGCCGGCATCCCGGCTTATTTCTTTGCGGTCAGTTCTCTGATCCTTTCTGCCGCCTCTTCCATAAGCCACCGGGGTGTCGATGTGGCGCCGCAAACACCTGCCGAACCTGCATCTTCGAACCATTCTGGCTTAATCTCCGAAGCGCCGGTCACGAACCAGCTCCTGGGGTTCACCTCCCTGCACTGGCCAAAGAGCACTTTGGCGTTGGAGCTCTGGCTGCCGCCCACGAAGACGATCACATCGCGCGATGCGGCGAATTTCCTGATGCGGGGCGTACGGCCTGATATTTGCCCGCAAATTGTATTATGCACTTTTAAAGGAACATTCCCGCCCGGGAAGTGCTCCTTCATTTTCGCTTCAATGTTCCCGGCAAGCCGGCGGTATTCGTCGGGATTCCTGGTTGTCTGGGAAAACAGGGTAACGGGCTGTGCGGGGTTTACAGCTTCAATGTTCCCGGCCTCCTGTACTATCACCGCTCCTCCTTCTGTATGTCCCAGCAGTCCGATTGTTTCGGGGTGGCCGGGGTTTCCGAATATCACTAACTGTCCGCCCTTCTCCTTCATCTCCATCCATGCCTTCCTGACCTTTTCCTGCAGTTTTTTGACAATGGGGCATGTGGCATCGGTAAGTGACAGCCTGTTCCTGCCAGTAAGATCGTATGATGAAGGCGGTTCGCCGTGGGCCCTGAAGAGCAGGGGCGCCTCCCTGAGCTTCTCCATTGCTGAGTGGTCTATGCTTGTGAGGCCGCGCCGCTCCAGCCTCTGCATCTCGGCCTTGTTGTGCACCAGGTCGCCGAGACAGTAAAGCTTCCCTTCCCTGTCAAGGAGATCCTCAGCCTGCTCAATGGCGCGTCTGACGCCGAAACAAAAACCTGAAGAGGGATCTATCGTAACAACCATAATTCCGTTTTAAAATCCAATCCGGGGTCTGCCGGTATTGCCAACGCTTCCGGCGCTGCCGGTGGTTCCAGTGTACCCGGTGCTGCCAGTCCTGCCAACGCTTCCGGCGCTGCCGGTGGTTCCAGTGTACCCGGTGCTGCCAGTCCTGCCGATGTTTCCGGCGCTTCCGGTGCTTCCGGCGCTGCCGGTCCTGCCGGTGGCAGGTCCAGGGCTGTGCCGGGAGCAGTCCGCCTTTATATCATTCCCCTTTCTGACAGGAGGTTTTCGAACCACACCATCTGCTCATCGGGGGTCATGTGTGAATTGTCGAGCACAACGGCGTCGGCGGCCTTTTTCAGGGGACTCTCCTTTCTTGTGCTGTCAATCTGATCGCGCCTGAGAATGTTTTCCCTTATCTCATCGAAATTGACATTTTCCCCCTTCTCTATCAGCTCTTTGTACCTCCTGCCGGCTCTTATGTCGGCCGACGCTGTAAGAAAGATCTTAATGTCGGCATCGGGGAACACCACCGTACCGATATCGCGTCCGTCCATCACAATGCCCTTGTCCTTTCCCATCTCCTGCTGCAGGGCCACCATCTTTCGCCTTACCATGGCCGATGTGCTTACCAGGCTCACACTGGAGGCCACCTCGAGTCCCCGAATCCTTTTCTCTACATTAATCCCGTTGAGGTATGTCTCAGCCGCCGAACCGCTGCCGGCAGGCCTGAAGTCGACAGTGATATTGTCGAGGAGCCGGCCGAGCGCCTCTTCATCCAGTGTATCGCCTTTGATCACCCCCTCTTCGATAAAGGCCAGCGTGACAGCCCGGTACATGGCGCCGCTGTCAATATAGAGATAACCCATCCTTGCGGCGATGGCTTTGGCAAAGGTGCTTTTGCCGCAGGATGAGTGTCCGTCGACGGCAATAATGAGCTTTTTTTTATCCATAACAGTTGTAAAAGTAATCAATTTCCTGCAATGGATGACGGCCCGGTTCCCTTCGCCTTGAAGAAGGGAAAGGGTGCAGGGATCACCAGGAAAAAGGGTGCAGGGATCACCAGGAAAAAGGGTGCAGTGATCACCATGGGAAAGGGTGCAGGGATCACCCCGGTGGGGGCTCCCTGCCTTCAGGCTGCTTTACTGCCGGCTGTAGAAGGAGCCCAGGCTGGCTGTGACAGAGAAGTGATGGGACGAGCCGGCCAGGTGGTACCGCGACTGTCCGAAATCAATCCTGAACCGGTTGAGCCTGACCCCGAAACCCCAGGAGAAGCCGACCGTCGACACCCGCTGGTCAATTTTCATCTCGTGCCTGCGGAGGTTGTTGTAGCCCGCCCGTATCGTGAGGCTTTGCATTGGCAGGAATTCAACACCTATTATCATGTGCCTCAGCAGCTCATTTCCAATTTGTCCCGCTTTCGCGGAAAAGGACGTCCCTGCAGGCTCGCTGCTGCCTTCTCTCTTAGGTGTATCAAGATTGAAATCCTGGAGGTGCTGGTAGACCGCCGACAGGCGGAAAGGTGCATGCTCCAGCTGTTTTGACACTCCGAGCTGCAACTCGAACGGAAGGTCCTCCCGTTCGCCGCCGGGATACCACGTGGTGAGCTGTGTGCCCAGGTTCCTCATCACCAGGGATACCGAAAGCAGGTGGGCGGGGTTGTAGTAGTTAATCCCTGCATCGATGGCCACGCCGAATGCCCGGTACTGCTCAAAAGAGGAGTTGATGGTCTTGAGTGCGGCGCCGGCTGTGAAAAGGCTGTCAATTGCCTTTGCCCAGGAGATGTTGACCGAGTTTTCAGAGGCGGTGAAGTTGCCTGTTATCACTCCCGTCTTGTCGGCTTCGAGGAAGCTTCCGTAGTTAATGTAATGGATGCCGCCGGCAAAGGTACCAAGCCTCCCCTGGTGGAAAGCGTATGATGCGTAGCCGAAGTTAATGTCGCTGTAATAGTTGACATAGTTGAGCAGGAGGTCCTGGTGCATGGTGCTGTCTAGAAGCGCCGGGTTATGGAACGCCAGGTTGAGGTCGCCGTCACGCAGCGTAATGTTCTTCCCGCCCAGTGACGCCACCCTGGCCGAATTGGTCAGGTTGAGGAACTCCCATGTGGCCGTGCCGCCCGGCTGGGCCGCAGCATCGGGCGGGACTGCAAGAATGCAGGTTAGCGCTGCCAGCAGCAGTGCCCCCGGATAAAGGTTCAGTCTCCCCATTTTTCAGATCTTCGATCGTGTAAATATAGCAAAACAAAAGTTTTTAATTGATCAGAGAAGTTACGCCGGCAGTGCTTAAGAAAAATTATTCACAGGCGGGTTGGTGCCCTAACCGGGATTATTCACAGGCGGGTTTATGCCATAACCGGGATTATTCACGGGCCGGGTTGATGCCAGAACAGAAATTATTCCCGGGCCGGCTTGATGCTGAACGGAGAATTTTTTATAATTTGGCTGTTTCTAAAACCTAAGCTTATGATAACCCTGTTAAGATATACCGTTACGTTTTGCATGGCTGTGCTGGCTGCTTTTTCGTGCAAGTCGCCCGACCCCCTTGACGATCTCTTTGTGTCAAACCCCAATGCGACCCAAGAGACCAGAGCTCTTTATTATAATCTTAAACAGATGGCCGGTGAGCGGATGATGTTCGGGCACCAGGATGCCGTTGCCTACGGGATTGGCCACGATCATGAGGTGGGTGGCTGGGATGCCGAAATCGATGGTGAGGAGTTCAGGTCTGATGTTCATGACGCCATCGGGTCATATCCGGCAGTTTTCGGATGGGACCTGGGCAAGATAGGGCGTGACCAGAATATCGATTCTGTTAGTTTTGATCTGATGCGACAATGGATGATCGAGGTATATGAAAGGGGCGGGATCAACACGGTGAGCTGGCATGAGGACAACCCGGCAACGGGCGGAAGCGCGTGGGATACCTCCGAGGCTGTCAGGCACATTCTGCCAGGTGGAGAGCGGCATGAACACTTCAGGTCAAGGCTCGACCTGGTAGCTGATTTCTTTCTCAACCTGAGAACTTCTGATGGCACGCCCGTGCCGGTCGTTTTCAGGCCGTACCATGAGCATACAGGCGGCTGGTTCTGGTGGGGTACAGGTCCCAGTTCCAGGGAAGAGTTCATCGAGCTGTGGCGTTTTACCCATCATTACCTGACTGAGGAGCGCGGCTGCACCAACCTGCTGTTCAGCTATTCGCCCGATATATTCCGCACCAGGGAGAGGTACATGGAGCGCTTTCCCGGGGTGGAATATGTTGATGTGCTGGGATTTGACAACTACCATGACCTGCGCACCGAAGAGGGAGTGCCGCTCGCCATAGATCAGATGAGGATCGTGGTTGAGCTTGCCCGGGAGATGGACAAGGTTGCCGCGCTCACGGAGACGGGCTACAATATGATACTGCAGGCGGACTGGTGGACCAGGAACATACTTGACCCGATAAAGAATGATCCTGTTGCAAGGCACATGGCCTGGGTGCTTGTATGGAGAAACGAGAACTGGATGAGTGAAGGCAGTTACGTGCACCATTTCGCTCCCTACCCCGGCCACCCCAGCGTACCCGATTTCAAAAAGTTCAGGGACGATCCGTTTACCGCTTTCCTGGAGGATCTGCCTGATATGTACAGTGTAAATTGAAAGTCAGGCTGGATGGATAATTCCGGGAATGTGAGCGGCAGGAAAAGAACCACTGCAGGTGGCAGTGAAGATAAAGGTTCAGCGGACGTTAGCGGAAAACGGCCCCCGGCTGAAAATGTCATAGCGGAGCTTCGCGATTTTGCATTGCAGGAGCTTGAAAACAACCTGCTGCCTTTCTGGGGCAAAAGGATGGCCGACAGGGTTAACGGAGGATTCCTGGGTGCTGTGAACCAGGAAGGAAATCCCCTGCCCGGCGAGCCCAAAGGACTTATACTTAACGCGAGAATGCTGTGGACCTTCGCCGCCGTTTATAATCATGACAAACGTTACGACTACATGGACCTGGCCCTCAGGGCCTGGGACTATATAGCCACACGATTTGCCGATGTGAGTTTTGGAGGATATTTCTGGACCGTTGACGAGTCAGGTAATCCGCTTGACACGAAGAAACAGACATATGCACAGGCATTTGTGATTTACGCCTTTGCCGAGTATTACAGGGCCTGCGGCCGGCAGGAGGTGCTGGATGCCGCCATCCGGCTGTACCGGCTTATTGAGGAGAAGTGTGCAGAAGGCACGCATGGCGGTTACCTTGAGGCTTTTTCCCGGAGCTGGGGTGAGATATCTGACAGCCGGCTGAGCGAGAAGGATATGAACGAGAGGAAGACGATGAACACCCACCTTCATGTGCTGGAGGCTTATACTTCGCTGCTGGGGGTGTGGAATGATAAGGGACTGAAGGAGCGGCTGAAGCATCTGATCACGGTTTTTGATGAAAAGATCGTGGGGCCCGGAAATGTTCACCAGAAGCTGTTCTTTAATGAGCTTTGGGAATGCAGGTCGGAAGTGATATCATACGGACACGACATTGAGGCCTCCTGGCTGCTCTATGAAGCGGCTCAGGCTGCCGGCGACCCTGCACTTGCTGACAACGTGGCGGAGCTGTCGCTCAGGCTTGCGAACGGCGCTGCGGAGGGAGTGAACAGGTTCGGGGGACTTACTCATGAGAGTGACGGTAAGGGAGGTACGGACGGTGAGATGGAGTGGTGGGCCCAGGCTGAGTCAGTCGTGGGTTTTCTGAATGCCTGGCG
>REEN01000053.1 GCA_007695015.1 Marinilabiliales bacterium | reverse complement strand
ATGGCAAACAGACACGTTAATGCAGTAGTAATAGGATCAGGCGCCGGCGGTGGCGTTGCAGCAAAGGAGCTGGCCGTCGCTGGACTTTCGGTGGTGCTCTTCGAAAGGGGCGACTGGGCCAGGTATGACGAGCATAACAACGACGAGCTCACCTCCCAGCGAACGTTCCCCCTGGGCTGCTATTTCGGGCCTGATAACGAGAGGCACTGGCGCGTGGCGGTTGACGGTCAGGGCAATGAGAGGATTGTGTACCCGAACGACTGGTCTTACCATAACAATGCAGCATGCGTCGGCTCGGGCACGGTATCCTATGGCGCCATGGCATGGAGGTTCATGGAAGAGTGCTTCAAATTCAAGTCAACTTACGGACATGTTGAGGGTTCGAGTATGGCGGACTGGCCCATATCGTACCATGACCTTGAGCCTTATTACGAGAAAGCCGAATGGGACATCGGCGTTGCCGGCGACGACTTCCAGAACCCTTTTGCCCCGCCGCGCCGCAAGCCTCACCCGATGCCCCCCTTCAAACATAACCGCGAAGCGGCCATGCTGGAAGCGGCGGCTAAAAAAATAGGGTTTCACCCCTTCCCCATCCCGATGCTCCGCAACTCGGTGCCATACGGTGGCAGGCCTGCCTGCATCAGGATGAGGAACTGCGTGGGTTTTGCCTGCCCCGTCGACGCCAAATGCGGCACCCAGAACACGGTAATACCGGTCGCCCTGAAGTCAGGCAATTGTGAACTGCGTATTAAATCGCATGTATACGAGATAATGACCAACGACCGCGGCAGAGTTACCGGGGTAGCATATTTTGACGAGAATGACCGCAGTCAGGTACAGACAGCCGATCTGGTTGTGGTTGCCGCCTCGGCCACCGAAACTGCAAGGCTGCTGCTGAACTCAAAATCGTCGCTGCATCCCGACGGGCTGGGCAACAGGTACGATCAGACGGGCAGAAATTTGCAGGGACATGCATACTGCGGGGCTGACGGACTGTTCGAAGAGGAAATATACGATGATGTAGGGCCAGGCGCCAGTGTGGCCATTTGTGACTTTGCACATCATAACCCAGGGATCGTTGGAGGCGCCATGCTTGCCAATGAATTCATCAGGATGCCATACCTGTTCACGGGCGTCAGGCCCCCGGGCTCGGCAAGGTGGGGTAAGGAGCATAAGGATTTTCAGCGTTACAATTTTAAAAAGCATGTCAGTGTACGGGGGCCTGTTCAGGAGGTGCCCAATCCCGAATCGAGGGTGCAGGTGAGCGAAACTGTAAAGGACTACTGGGGTATACCCGTGGCAAGAATATCGGGATTCAAGCTTGACGAAGATATAAGGACTGCGCGGTTCATTTCCGCGAAAGCTGAAGAGTGGTTACGGGCCGCCGGGGCAAAGCAGATCTGGCAGAGTATTCCGGGTACAGGTGTCAGCGGCAGCCAGCACCAGTCCGGTACCTGCCGCATGGGAGATGACCCGCAAACATCGGTTACCAATAAGCACGGGCAGGTACACGATGTTGACAACCTGTTTGTAGCCGACGGCAGCCTTCACGTAACCAACGGAGCGTTCAACCCGGTGCTCACAATAATGGCCCTGGGATACTGGGTATCGGACTATATCGTAAAGGAGTGGAACCATGGCAACAGGTTCTGAAACAGCAGGCGGGCCCGTCCCGCTGCCCGGGGTAAGGGACCAGGAAGACGGAACCAGCCGGGTAAGTCCGGTTACCCGCAACAATTAAAAAGATCATAAACTGCCAATAAACCGATAAAATGACACCTTTCAAGAAACGGCTTGCAATAGTTCTCGGGGCTCATTTCGTCCTGCTCCTTGCGATGCTGGGTTATTACAGCTACTGGACGGCCCTTCCGCCCGACCGCACCTGCATGTCATGCCACGAGATTGAGCCGTCATACAACATGTGGGCCTCATCGGCCCACCGCGACATTAACTGTATAGAGTGCCACGGCACCGCCCTCAGCGGGGGAATTCACACTCTGCGTGAAAAGATGAGGATGGTGTTCAGGCATTACACAAGGGATTTCTATGATGACATAGCGCTTACAGAGAGGCAGGTGATCGATATGAACCAGACCTGCAGGGAGTGCCACCAGGCCGAATATGCGGCATGGCTGTCGGGGGGGCATTCGGCAACATACAGCCGCATTTTCCTCGATGAGGAGCAGAACAGCCGGGAACAGCTCAACCATGACTGCCTGCGCTGCCATGGTATGTTCTACGAAGGCGATATCTATTCGCTCGTTGAACCGGTAAGCATCGAGGGCCCCTGGTCGCTCCGCGAGCCGCTTAAGGCAGATCAGCCCGTCATACCCTGCCTGGCATGCCACAGCATTCACGAAGACGGCATCCCCAAGGCGGGAATGAGATACGACGGCGACCAGGATGTCCACTACACCAGGATGCCCGGCTACAGCAAGACAGGGTTCTACGACCGCAACGAGCGCCGGTTCTTCAATGCACGATACCTGCCAAAGCCTGTAATGTGGGACGGCGACAGGCAGCTCGAGGTTTCCGATGATCCCCGAATGAGGATGTGCATCCAGTGCCACGCACCCGATGTATGGCACCAGGCAGGAACCATGGACGACCGCACCCCGACCGGGGTGCATGAGGGACTTAGTTGCCTGGCATGCCACAGCACCCATTCAAACTCGGCAGTAAACGCCTGTGTGAGCTGCCACCCGGGTACGTCGAATTGCGGACTCGATGTGCGGACCATGAATACGACCTATGCATTTAAGGACAGTCCCAATAACATCCATTTCGTGTCGTGCGCGGACTGCCACGATGGGGTAAGGCCGGAAACATTATTGCACAACACGGCAATACCGCAGATCAAAAATTAATATTCCTGACCCGGGTATGGAATTTCAGGCAGGGGAAGTCCCCGGCACAGGAGGAGAATGGGGTATGTCATACGGGCCGAACTCAAGCCTGTCAGGGCCGAGCTTCATATTTGAATCCATTATTTCACTGTAACCAACCTCTCTGCCGGTATAGGCCGATTCCCGGCCCATCATCGCAACAATGTTTGCCTGTGAAACATTTTGCGTGTCATTCACATAGTTGTTTGTTCGTATTGCAGTGACGAAGTTTATTATCTCCTGGTCATGGGGACTGACCTTGAGCATGTTGGTGGGGCGGCCTTCATCGTCAAGTGGGTACTGGTATTCCCATAACAGGTTTCCGTTATAGTCCCATACCGCATTCATCCCGTTTGTATAACCTTTTGTGCCGAAAAAGTAAGTATCAACCTTGTTGGCACATCCGTCAATCTGCCGGCACATGCTGTGCATATGCCTTCCATCATCATATACAAAATCAACGCTGAAAAAATCGTTCTGGTCGCCCGTAGGCCGTCTGTGCCTGCCGCCAAAACCCAGGGCCTTTACCGGATGTTTGCCCAGAAACCAGCCGACAGTATCCAGTTCATGTATGTGCTGTTCGACTATATGGTCACCAGAAAGCCATCGCCAGTTGACCCAGTCCCTTATCATTGCTTCCATATCGCTCCATCCCTCCTGCCTGTTGACATGCCATAGTTTCCCCATATTGAAATAGCAATTGACGGAAATAATATCACCAATCGCACCGTTCCTCACCATTTCCAGGGCCTGAACACGGTCTCTCATATGCCTGTAATGAGTTCCTGCAACTACAACAAGTCCGGCAGACTCTGCCATCCTGCCTGCAGCCATGACCGAACGTACCCCGACAGGGTCTACGCCGACCGGCTTTTCAATAAAGGCATGCCTGCGTGCCTTTATCGCATATTCAAAACTCACAGGCCTGAAATACGGAGGTTCACACAGCAGGACCACATCAATATCAGAATCAATAACCCTTTTGTAACAATCAAACCCGCTAAAACAGTTCTCATCCGGTATCTCTGCGCCATGATGGTCCCTTATGCTCTTCCGGCAGGATTCCAGCCTGTGCTCAAAAAGGTCTCCGAGGACTGTTACTTCGAGGTTCGGCCCGGCATTCAGAAAATTCAATGCAGCACCGGTACCCCGCCAGCCGCATCCAACCACCCCGGCTTTAAGAACCGGTCCTCCGGGGGCCTTATCAGGAAAAACAGGAGCTGTATATGCAGGTTTCCTGGTGCAGGAAGACATTACTGCACCCATGCCGGCAGAGGCGACAGCTCCAAAGGCGGCAAGATTGCCGATAAATTTGCGGCGGCCTGAAACATTTACGCTATGATCCATCTTTTCCCGGTTTTAATTCAATATCCTGTTAAATTCTTGTAATGATAAAGATAGGATATTGTTTGAATTTGCCGGTGATGCTCAGGAAAAAAACCGGGAAAAGATTTCCGGAGGTTGGAACCGGGCAATATATCCCTGGCTGTCACGCCTGAACCTGCGTCGCAGAGTAAAGCCTGCCCTCTTTTATGGAGTATATCCTGTCGGCCAGGTGTTCTCCGGTAAAATGTCCGTGAGTGGTTACGACCATGGCGCTGTTCTTTTCCTTTACGTATGAAAGCAGTATGGATAGCATTTCTCCGGCGGTTTCATCATCAACACTGCCGGTAGGTTCGTCTGCAATTATGAGCGAGGGCTCATTGATAAGGGCCCTGGCAATGGCAACCCGTTGCTGCTGTCCGACGCTGAGCTCAACGGGCAGATTGTCCAGCCTGTGCCCGAGATCCATTTTTTCGAGAATTGAAATTGATTTTTCTCTTTTCTTTTCCGGACTCAGACCGCTGTTCAGCAGTGCCGATTCGACATTCTCAAGGGCAGTCCACGACTCTATCAGATTAAAGTTCTGGAATATAAGTCCGATTTTCTCCCTGCGAAGATTTGACATCTCCTCTCCCGAAAGCTTGCTGTATGGAACACCTTCAAAAAGGATCACCCCGGAATCTGGCGTATCTATTCCGCTGAGTATCCATTGCAGAACAGATTTGCCCTCACCGCTGCGTCCTTTAATAACGATCAGCTCACCGGGATAAACCTCCAGTTCTGCCCCCTGAAGAACTGTTATGATCTTTCCCCTGACCCTGAAGCTCTTGTTTATGTCACTGCATTTAAGTATTGGTGTTCTTTCCATTTCTCAGAATATTCAGTTAATCACTTTTAAACTGCTGCATCCAGGCAGGTGTAAAAAAAAGTATCGGTTCTCTATATTGTTCTGATAATATCCGCTGTCCTCATCCTGACCGCCCTCAGCGATGATATCAGTCCGGCAACCAGTCCCCCGGCCACCGGCAGGAGCACTCCGGTAACAATAATAAGCGGAGTAACTGACTGTCCCCCGCCGGTCAGTTCTGCCGGTAAAACCTGTAAAGTCGTATATGCAACAAGTACGCCTGCCGCACCTCCTGTAAACGAGTATATAAGCGACTCAGCCATGAGCTGCGAAAGGATGTTCCCGTCACTCCAGCCTATTGCTTTCAGGACTCCCATCTCAAACCTTCGCTGCACTACTGATGCAATCTGTATCTTCATTGCTATCAGAAGCATGCATATAATAACAATGGCAGTAATTGTCCATGCCGTATTGGCTGTTATCCCCATAACCGTTATCCCCGGCCGCCAGCAACCGAAAGAGCTGATCCTGGAGCTCTGCCCAAGTATATTGGAGACATCTGCCAATGCAGCCTCATGATATTGCGCTCCCACACTTTCTACCAGAACTGCATTTACCGGATTCTCCACAGTCTCTTCGAGCCGGGTCTCAACAAGCTTGTGGAGGGCAGGAAGGCTCATATATATATTGGCTTTCCCCGGCCTAAGTGGCGGGTTGACTATTGCTGCTATTCTGTAGTTCATATCACCCAGCAAAAGCTCCGAACCGACATCAAAGTTATATGCTCCGGCAAACTCCCGTTCAACCATTACCAGGCCATCGTCGCCTGGCTCAATAAATTCACCTTTAACAACCTGGGATCCTGCAACAACAGTTGCAGAATGAGCCACCGGTCTTGTCAGGTCAAGGCCCCCCAGCACCCATTCTCCCTGCCCCAGTGATGATCTGATCCTGAACATCAGATAAGGGGCAGCATCAGCAACATTGGGGGACTGCCTTATCATCTCTATCTGCTCGTCAAAAATCAGGTTTGTAGGCGCGTTATTGGCAACAAACCCCTCCCTGTCGGGATCATAAAGGTCTGTTGCATATGTCTGTATGCAGCATCCCTCGATTGTGAGCCTGGGAATATAAGCTACCGTATGTGCCCCGATATCCCAAAGTACCTGTTGTGTATTGTCCCTTGTCGTTCCTGACAATGAGGCCGCCAGCACGATTATTGCACCTGCTGTCAGGTAACTTATTACAGTACCGGCTGAACGTTGTTTCCTTCTCCTTATTTCTTTCCCGGCATATCTGAAAGCATCACGCATGACCTGGATGGTTGGTAATTTTAATTTCAAAGAGTTCTCAGTATTTCGGCAGGTTTCAGGCGCAGGGATACTGCCGCGGAAACAAGTCCGGCAAGCGTGCCTGAAACAACCGTAAGAGTAAATCCGGCTGCAACAATCGCTGTGTTTACGGAGAGAGCAGACAATTCCTCAATGCCGAGCCACTGTCCCAAAGGAAAGAAAGCCAGTAGCAGCAATGCCACGATGCATCCCGCCAGTCCCCCAAGCGCGGACTGGATAAATGAGCCTGCCATCTCCTGAGAAAGTACACCTCTGTCAGACCATCCTATCGCTTTCAATATTCCTATTTCAGTGCGTCTTTCCATCACGGCATAATACTGCGATGCAACAATAAACAGGAAAATGCTCACAAAAATAACCAGGCCCGTCAGTCTCATTCCCCTGAAGGTAATCCCTATGGCTGCACCGGCAGGATTGAAACAGCCGTATCCAAGGGTAGTGGAGTTATATCCCAGTATCTCCTTTACGTCATTCTGGGCATTGACGGTTAAAATGGAACTTGCACCATCTACAAGCACAACATTGGCAATATTTCTTACAGGTTCTTCAATCCGGGAGTTCATAACTTCAACAGCTTCATCAAAAGGCATGTAGATATCAGCCTTTGCCGGTCTTGTTCCGGGACTGAGAATGCCTGCCACCTCGTATTCAAGATCGCCGAAATAGATTATGTCACCTGTGCCGTACTGCTCGGCATCGGCAAAGGTTTGCTCCAGCAGAACCACTCCCCTGTCACCGGGCTCCAGGAATCTTCCTTCCACAATATCTGTATCGGAGCAGCTTGCCATACGCACCGCCTCCATATCAGAGGGGTCAAAACCTGCCAGGACCCACGAGCGATCGACATATTCGTCGGTTATGACCGAAAAAGTAAGCAGGGGAGATGCGTGTTTTACATTGGGGGATTGCTTAATAACCTCAACAAGCTCCATCGGAAACGGAACCACAGGATAATTATACACCAGAAGCCCTTCATGACCGGGGTTTTTAAACCTGATATCAGAAGTCCCGTCCGTGGTAGAATATATAAATCCGATAAACTGGGCGCCGGTATACTCCAGAACCGAGCCTGTGCCAAAAATTGAAAATCCGGCGAAAGTCACCGATATCACCAGAAAGGCAGTGGCCACAGCGTATCCGGCAATATTTCCGAGGCTTCTGAGTTTACGCCTGCCGATCTCCTTCCAGCCATATTCTATACTGTCTCTCATTTGTATCTGCTCTTTCTGAAAACTATATATTAAAACCTCTTCCTAAGAACACCCGCACAGCTCAATTGAAGCCTCCCCGTTTATAAAATCCAGCTCTATAGTATGGAAGCCTGGTATGACCCCGACAGGTTCTAAATTCAGGCCATTGCCCCTGTATACTATCCTGCCGTTATAAACATTGAACTCCGAGTGCCACCATTGGGTGAACCATCCCTTATCCTGCCAGGCATACATTCTTACACTTCCTCCCTCAAGTAACTTGAGCAGACTTATCAGCTTGTTGCTGTTGTCAACATTGAACCTGAAATCCTGGTTCCGGGCATTCCAGCTACCCACAGCGTCTCCTATAAGATAGACCTGCGGCCTGGTTACAGATACCTGTCCCGAACGCAGGTTTACCACCAGCATATAATAGCCGGCCATCGCCGGAACCGGAAGGTCGCCGCTGCCTGTTTCATATATGTCATCAACAGCCACGCCCTCAACACCGAAATGACCAGTGCCACCGGAATCCGGAGCAAACCTGATCGCACCATCACCCTTCAGCCAGACAATCTTCCAGAACAGGTGCGGAGAACTGTGAACAGGCACCATCTCAAAATCATTAAGCTCCCAGTTCCATGCATCTTCACCCTCCAGGGTACTTATCCCTGTCCCCGCAATGAACATGGTTTCCGGGTAATCTCCATCGTCGAGGAAAATGCTGCAGGTGAATCCTCCGCTTACCGTCCAGCTTACCATAACAGAAAAAAGATCGCCATGATTACCAGGCAGGGTGTATGCATCGCCTCCGGGCTTCATCTCCAGGGAGTACCCATTCTCTGTTACAGCTACCTCCCCCCCGAAATAAGTGCTCACATAAATCCCACCGGGTGTCACCTCAAGTCTGTCTCCATGACCGTAACGGATCCGGAATTCTTCAGTACCCAGACGGATGTTATCATCGACAAACACCATATTTGTCTTGTCAAAGCCCTGAGAAAGATGTACTTCCAGATCCTCTTCAGGAGACTCCGGTTGTTTTATGTTTACCGAAAGGCCGGTGAGGGGACTGATAACGTAGGAGTCTGTCTGCCTGTCAACTACAATATGATACAGGCCACTCTCGTTCACCCTGAAAACACCCCCGTCTTCACCGGCAATTCCCCTTGTGACACTACCGGTTATGGTCCCGTTGCTGCCATCAAAGCTTACTTTTTCTTCTGTCAGGGGTCCGTACACAGTCTGTTCCCCGTTAATGACTTCTACGAGGTTGAAACCGGATGCCTCAGAGCTCACGGCGACAAATATCTCGTAAAGGCCGGACCTGGGGTTTCCGGTTGCCGCATTCACTGCAGGCTTCATTAATCCGCCGGCATCGAAATGGTCATAGGCAGTTGCTTTACCCTTTATGTAAATTCCGTTTTCGGCATCAACTTTTGGTTCTGTTCCCTCCTCCTTAAGGCAGGAGGAGAAAACTGACAAAACTGACATTACCGTCAATATTATCAACCCCGGGAAAAGCCTTCTTTTATCAATCATTGTCCCTGTTATCACAACTTCATGTCCAACGTTCATAAATCAGAAACCTGTCAGACAAACTATTTCTATTCAAAATATTAGCCACATATAATTA
>REEN01000052.1 GCA_007695015.1 Marinilabiliales bacterium | reverse complement strand
TCTCAGTTCTCCGGGGTATTTGTAAAAGACGGCAATAATTACTAACATTGAGTTTTCTGTCTAACTGCATAAACCCTTAAAATGACGCAGGAAATACTCATCAAAAAGGCTTCCGGTGAGAAAGAGCCCTTCTCAGCCGAAAAACTTGAAAACTCGCTCAGGCGGGTTGGCGCCGGCAAAGAGGCCACAGCCCGCATAACCGATGAGATCAGCAACTGGCTGCAGGAGGGGGTATCTACCAAAAAGATATACCGGGAGGCATTCAGGCTGCTGAAGAAGCACAAGAGCGGCACGGCTGCAAGATACAAGCTCAAGAAGGCAATTATGGAGATGGGGCCTACGGGATACCCTTTTGAACATTTTGTGGGACAGCTCATAAAACACTACGGATATGATATTGAAGTGGGTAAGGAATTAGAAGGGCAGTGCGTCAGACACGAAGTTGATGTAGTGGCTACCGGCAACGGCAGGCAGATCTTTGTCGAGTGCAAATTCTATAACAGCCAGGGAAAACATGCCAATGTGAGGGTGCCTCTCTATATCAGGTCCCGGGTCGATGACATAGTAAAAAAGAGGGAGGTCCTGCCGGAATTCTCCGGTTTTAAGTTTCAGGGGTGGGTTGTTACCAATACCCGGTTCACCACCGATGCCGTCGATTACGGAAAGTGCTCGGGACTGCACCTGGTAAGCTGGGATTATCCGGCAGGTCACGGACTTCGCGACATGATAGAAAAAGAGAAATTCTTTCCGGTAACGGTCCTCACCTCCATCAACAAGCAGCAGAAACAGGTACTGCTTGATGCGGGTATTGTTTTGTGCCGGCAAATATGCCGGGATCATAAGATAGTGGATAAGCTGGAGGTCACCCCGCAGAAGAGAAAGAAGCTCCTTGAGGAGGTAGGCGAACTTTGTGACTGCGACGACTGCAGATCCTGAATGTTATTAAAGCATATAATGAGCGCCGGAAAGACAGCACCCGGCCATGTATACCTTGATTCTGGATTATGACAAATGGTCTTGTATTCGATATACGCAGATACTCGGTGCATGACGGGCCGGGCATCCGGACAACCGTCTTTTTCAAGGGCTGTCCCATGAAATGTACCTGGTGCCACAACCCGGAAGGCATCTCTCCGGAACAGCAGGAGATCACGCGGACCCGCCGGTTAAACGGTAAAAGTAAAAATTACCAGGATGCGGTCGGACGCCTGATGACCCCCGCAGAGGTGATGGCCGATGTGATCAAAGACCAGATATTCTATGAAGAGAGCGGCGGGGGTGTTACATTCTCGGGAGGAGAACCTCTGATGCAGTATGAATTCCTTATGAGTCTGCTGTTATTATGCAGGGGTAGGGGACTCCATACGGCGGTCGACACTTCCGGTCATGCTCCGCCTGATCAGTTCAACAGGGTGGCTGAAAACACCGACCTCATGCTTTATGACCTCAAAACAGCCGATGCCGGCAAGCACAGCTCCTTTACCGGACAGGACAACAGTCTTATCATTGCGAACCTTGAGGCTCTTGACGGTGCAGGACCCCGGGTAATTATCCGCATCCCACTGATACCGGACTTCAACTGTACAGTTAAGGATATGGAGGGGCTGCGTGACCTGATCTCTGCAACAGAGGCCAGGGTTGCCAGGATCGACCTTCTGCCCTGGCACCGGCTGGGCAATGAAAAATACAAAAAGCTCGGAATGGTACCGCCGGCCACTACGGAAAAGGTGACAGACGGAGAGCAGACCAACATGTTGAAGGAGGTTTTTACCCGAAGCGGTTACAATGTGAAAATCGGAGGATAATCATTATGGCTATGACGAACAGGGTGCAGCAGCTCAGAAAACAGAGTCTTGAAGCGGTTAACCGGCTCGATCATGAGAGGGCCCTGCTGGTGACGGAGTTTTACAGCAACCATGCAGATGATGCCGGTCCGGTTCCGGTACAGCGGGCATTGTGCCTGAGGCATATTCTAGAAAACAAGAAGCTCTGGACAGGCGAAGGCGAGCTGATAGTCGGCGAACGCGGACCGGCACCAAAGGCTGCACCGACCTATCCGGAAATAACCCTGCACTCCGTGAAGGACCTGGAGATACTCAGCTCCCGCCCGAAAGTCTCTTTCGCCGTGAAGGATGAAACGAGGCGCGCCTACCGCGATATCATCATACCCTTTTGGAAAGGCAGGACCAACAGGGACAGGCTCATGGGGCTGATGACACCGGAATGGAAAAAGGCCTATGAGGCAGGGGTATTCACAGAATTCCAGGAGCAGCGGGCCCCCGGTCATACTGTACTCGGACACAAACCATGGAAAAAGGGACTTGCCGGACTTATCAAGGAGTGTGAAGAGGCATCGGCCGGCATTGAAACCGCTGATCCTGAAGCCCCCAAAAAGAGAGCACAGCTGAAAGCCATGCAGATAGCCGCGGAGGCTGTGATTGCCTATGCCAGCCGCTATGCCGTCGCCCTGGAAAAGATGGCGGCCACAGAGAAGGACCCGGCGCGCCGGGAGGAGCTCGGCAGGATGGCAGCAATCTGCCGCCATGTTCCTGCAAACGCACCACGTACGTTCCATGAGGCACTGCAGCATTACTGGTTCATACACCAGGGGGTCATAACCGAGCTTAATCCATGGGATTCGTTCAGTCCGGGACGGCTGGACCAGCACCTTGCCGGTTTCTTCGAAAAGGATTCCGCCGAAGGGAGGCTTACCGCCGCTGAAGCAAAGGAGCTGTTGCAGTGCCTGTGGGTCAAGTTCAACAACCACCCGGCCCCTCCTAAAATAGGTGTGACGGCAGAGGAGAGCAACACCTACACCGACTTCGCACTTATCAACCTCGGGGGCTTAAAAGAAGACGGCTCCTGCGGCGTTAACGACATGACATCCCTCATCCTGGAGGTGATAAAGGAGATGAGGCTGCTTCAGCCGGGCAGCATGGTGCAGGTCAGCAAAAAAAATCCCGCTACCCTTATCCACAAATCACTTGATATCATACGTACCGGATTCGGACAGCCGTCGCTGTTCAATACAGATGCCATTATACAGGAACTTCTCCGCCAGGGTAAATCCATTGAAGACGCACGAAACGGGGGCGCTTCAGGATGCGTTGAGTCCGGGGCCTTCGGCGCCGAGGCATATATACTTACCGGCTACTTCAACCTGGTAAAAATTCTGGAGCTTGCCCTTAACAACGGATATGACAGGCGTACGAAGGTACAGGCGGGTCCTGAGACAGGTGACCCGGGAAAATTTGCCGCCTTCGAAGATCTTGCCGCTGCCTTCAGGGCTCAGCTAAATTACTTTGCAGACCTGAAGATTACAGGGAACAGGGCCATAGAGAAACTGTTCAGCGATCATCTTCCTGCTCCTTTCCTGTCGTTGCTGACAGAGGACTGCATAAAGAACGGGAAGGATTACAACTCCGGTGGAGCAAGATACAATACAAGCTATATACAGGGCGTGGGACTTGGCAGTGTAACAGACTGCCTGACTGCTTTGCGCTATCATGTATATGACAGGAAGACGATCACCATGAACAAAATGCTTGCCGCCCTTGAAGCTGACTTCAAAGATTTCGAAATACTGAGGGAAGAGTTGGTCTTTAATACTCCCAAATACGGCAACGACAACGATTACGCCGACCGGCACGCCATCCTCACCTTCAATATCTTCTTTGACGCTGTTGACGGGAAGCCCAATTACAGGAGCGGGTGCCATCATATCAACCTGCTGCCCACCACCTGCCATATCTACTTCGGAAAGGTAACCGGGGCGATGCCTGACGGCCGCAGGTCTGCCATGCCGCTTTCAGAGGGTATAAGTCCCGTCCAGGGTGCTGACACCCTTGGCCCGACCGCCGTGCTCAGATCGGCCTCCAAAATAGACCATATCAGAACCGGTGGCACCCTGCTCAACCAGAAGTTCGCCCCGTCATTTTTCGACGACAGTGAAAGCTATAACAAGCTCACTGCGCTGGTCAGAAGCTGGTTCCGCATGGACGGTCACCATATACAGTTCAACGTGGTATCAGCCTCCACACTCAGGGATGCAAAGAAAAACCCCGAACAATACCGCGATCTGATCGTGAGGGTTGCCGGGTACAGCGACTATTTCAATGATCTGGGCGAGGACCTGCAGAATGAGATCATCCAAAGAACCGAACAAACAACACAAAGGTGATCACAGCAGCCGGCACCCGGCCCGCATCATTTACTTCCCAGCCTGTCAATGCCGTGAAACAACGCAAGTCCCCCCGCCGAGGTCTCCTTGTAGAGACTCGGGAGGTCCTGTCCGGTTTTCATCATGGTTTTGACCACCTGGTCAAATCCTATCAGGTGCCGTCCGTCAGACAGCATTGAAAAATCACTGTGCGACAATGCCCTTGAGGCTGCAAGGGCATTACGTTCAATACAGGGTATCTGCACCAGTCCGGCCACCGGGTCACATGTCAGTCCCAGGTGATGCTCCAGCCCCATCTCGGCAGCATATTCAACCTGGAAGATACTGCCGCCGTAAAGCTGTGCAAGGGCTCCCGACGCCATTGCACATGCAGTGCCCACTTCACCCTGGCAGCCAACTTCAGCCCCTGATATTGAAGCATTGGATTTCACAAGGTTGCCGATTAATCCGGCAGTGGCAAGGGCGCGCAATATTCTTTTCTGGGGTGTCTTGTAGAAGTTTTTGTTCTGGTAAAGCACGGCAGGCAGCACGCCGCAGGCACCGCAGGTAGGGGCGGTAACTATCAGGTTGCCTGAAGCATTCTCCTCCGAAACGGCAAGGGCATAGGCATATACTGAGGTCCGCTTCTTTATGTAGCCTTTCGAATGCATAATTCTTACATGATACGAAGGGG
Source organism: Marinilabiliales bacterium (assembly GCA_007695015.1). Lineage (NCBI taxonomy): Bacteria > Pseudomonadati > Bacteroidota > Bacteroidia > Marinilabiliales > Marinilabiliales bacterium. The sequence continues at coordinate 58,399 of REEN01000052.1, read as the reverse complement.
CCTTTCTCGCCAGCTTCAATACGCCTGGCAGTGTACCCTCCTTCTCCAGGCCACTCTTTATGGAAGCCTGCATGATCTTCCATACCTCTGCAAGATAGTCCCATATATCCGGCTCCTCATATTCCGAAACAAATTCCCATATGGCCTTACCATTACCATAGCACCACTCAAGAATCTTCTCCATTGAACTGACAGGATAAATATCCTCCCGCCTGAACATGCCCGAATCATCGTCAATATCTCCTCCTCCGATACTGTATGCGGTCCACGTTCCCAACACCTTGCCTCCGCTGTCCAAAGCCTCAAACACCATCGCATTGGGGTGCCGTTCAAGGAACATATCGGGTTTCATTACCAGCTCCATTTCGTTTCCCTCAAAGGCCTCCTTCAGAGTTACGTCGGTCAGGTGTCCGAGTCCCGTCGCAGCAAGGCTCCCGTAAAGGGTCACCCTGTACCTGCCGGCACCGGGATGACGGCTTAGGAAGATCGATGATGCGCTCCTGGGAGCCATCGTATGGGAACTGGATGGCCCGTGACCTGTCTTGTATATATGCCTGATGCTTTGCATGATTATAAAAATTTGTAACCCAGATGAACGAAGCAGTTATATTTGATATTGACGCAGGATTATGATGATCAGGTAGTTTTAAGTTTAATCCGGTTCGGGCATTTTTATAAAAAAACCAGTTTCTCAGAATAATTGATTGCATAGCCGGTAATTCTGATAAAATAGATACCGGGTGTGAGACCATTATCCAATTCAAATTCAGGGCCGGTTAGTTCACCTGAGTAGATCTTACGTCCATTCAGGTCGAATAAGCTGATTAAAACATCTGAATATAGATCGATTCCATATATTGTAACTACTGCATTACCACTTTTCAGCGGGTTGGGATATATCCTGAACTTATTATCTCCCTGGCATACATCCGTAAACCCTTTTATTTCTGATACTCCGACAGGTTCATACACTTTTGCCGTTACGGCAATACGGTTCATTATACTATTGCTGCCATTGTAAGAAGCTTCAATATAGTAGGTGGTTGTTTCAGAAATTTCAGGAGTAATGAACCTTTCACCTGTATGTAAAATCTCACCACCGGCCGGTGCTGCATACCAGTTTACTTCGCCAAAATTGGATTCAGCCCCCAGTGTCGCTGTTCCTGAATTGCAAACTGATCCGTTTGCAGTGCTCAGAATCCTGGGAAAGGTGTCTTTTTCGATGGTGATGACACGAGGATTGTTGTAAACCTCTATGAGGTGATCATCTGAATTCTGTTCAAAGACAAGATTGTACCATGATGCGAAAAGAGCCCAGGGTGCATCATAATCGAGAGAAGTATCAATGTAGGGGATCGGGCCGTTTTCAGTCATTGCCACTATTTTTTTACCACCTGCAAGTTCGTGGTAAATATCGAATATGTTCTTTTGTGTTGAGTAGTTATAGTTTCCTGGATATGAATCATGTCCTACAATATCAACCTTATCATTACCCGGGTACCAGTCAGTTTCGGGAGTTGACCATACCCAGATCAGATTGTCCAGCTGATGGTGATTTGTCATCCGGTCAAAGATTATATCATATAATTTCAGGCAGGCTTCGGGTCCCTTTGCTCCCCACCAGAACCAGCCACCACCTGCTTCGTGCAATGGCCTCCACAATACAGGAATATTGGCTGTCCGGAATTTCTTCAATTGAACAGCAATGGCATCAATATCCCTTATAATCAGGTCATATTCGGGTGTACCCTCTTTAACAGCTTCGCGCACATCAAAAGTAGTCTGACTGGTGTAAAAGGTGTTGGTGCTTACCTGACCGCCGGCTGGTGAATGCCAATGCCACTGAAAACCAACAATACCCTTCCTGCCGCTGTTATTATACCAGTCTATGGCATTTTCGACGTTCCTGGCATTGGGATTTGCTCCAAAAGTGTGACCCCCGTCACGCCACAAGTATGGATATCCTTCCGTGTATTGTTGGAAATCCCATGTTTTATAAAGTGGCGACTGACCAGTGAGTTCTTTAACCTGATAATAAGTTGCACCATCGGTCTGCCCTGAAATAATACGTTCACCGTAATGAGACAAAATATAGTTGTAAACCGATCTGGCAGCAACGGTTGAGTTTTCAACAACCAGTTCAGATACCAAGTCGTCATAATTGTTCAATGTTGTGGCATGAACATCGAAACGGTCAATTTCAGTCCATCCCCAGTTGTGTGTCAGCTTAATTGAGTTTTTACCTTCGTTGAGCATATATTTACCAGCATCGGCAAATTCCCATCCGCTTGAGCCCGGAAATTCAACCTGCGAGTCCCCAGTGTCATTTATATTAACATTCTGAATTTTCCTGGTTGCAGAATGATACCTGATAAGAATCTGATAGAAAGCAGTTTTGGGTACAGAAACAGTTACGGTAACACCATCGCCGCTGTTTCTGATATTGCCAACGTAACCTGTTCCCGAATATCCGGAAATTGAAGTTTGTATGGCACTTCCGCCAAGGAGTTCGCCATCTTCGGCTTCAGCCGAATCGACCAGTGTGTTGTTTTGTGAGAATCCCGGAAAGTTTAATGCCAAAAAAAATGCAATCAAAATACAGGGAGACATTATTGAAGAAATGCATTTGTTGATATTTGTATTTGTCATATGGTTGTTTGAAGTGAAAAACACTCATTTAAACAGAGGCTATGAAGTCGGCGCAAATGGCAAATTTAAACAGAAAAAAGTATCTTTGCCGTCAAAACCCGGGAACTATGATAAAAGCTGTGATTTTCGACATGGATGGGGTGCTGATAGATTCCGAGCCGCTGTGGCGTGAGGCTGAGATAGAAGTTTTCCGGAAAGTGGGTATAAACCTGAATAGTGAGCTGTGCCGCCAGACCACCGGGCTCCGTACCGACGAGGCCGTGGCGCACTGGTACAGCTACAAACCATGGAAAGGAAAATCACAGGAAGAGGTAGGCAGGGAGATCGAAGAGGCCGTATGCGATATCATTGATAAAAAGGGTGAAGCTGCCCGCGGCGTTACCGGGATCATTGGCTTTTTCAAAAGCATGGGGCTACCCATGGCACTGGCCTCGTCGTCATCACCCGGAGTGATCGGCCGGATTTTAAACAGGCTGGGACTCCTTGATCAGTTCGGGATAATCCATAGCGCCGCACATGAGGATTACGGCAAGCCTCATCCTGCCGTCTATATTACCACGGCCGTGAAGCTGGGTGTTGATCCTGCACACTGCCTGGCAATTGAAGACTCACTTGCAGGGCTTATAGCAGCAAAAGCGGCAAGGATGAGAGCCATGGCCGTACCTGAAGAAAGTAACCGCACCAACCCCAGGTTCGGTATTGCCGATATCTGCCTCGACAGCCTTGCCGATTTTACAGCTTCGCACTGGGAAATGCTTAACTCGCTAAACGGCCTGAATGAATAATCCAACCGGAAACTTAATGCCGGCTTTCGCCTGAACAACATCATTCCACAGGTTCAAGCTGTATCGTAAAATGCCGCATTATAGGCGCCTCCTTAACGATCCTGTATCCCCTCTTTATCTCATCCCGTCTGTCGTATATATTCTTCAGTGCTGCTGCAACCACATCCATATGGTTGTTCGTATATACACGCCTGGGAACGGCCAGCCTTACAAATTCGACTGCCGGATAACGGTTCTCTCTTGTTACCGGGTCCCTGTCTGCCAGCAATGTGCCGATCTCTGTAGCCCTTACACCCGCTTCCCTGTACAGCTCAACCACCAGGGCCTGCCCCACAAACTCCTCCCTGGGCAGGTGCGGCAAGAACCTGCCTGCATCAACAAAAACGGCATGTCCGCCAACAGGTGTCTGAACCGGGATGTTGTAATGCCTCAGCAACCCGTCCAGGTATTCAATCTGCCTTATCCTTGTGCGCAAATACTCATAATCGGTCCCTTCCACAAGTCCCTGGGCAAGCGCGTTCATGTCGCGCCCTGACATTCCCCCGTAGGTAATGAAACCCTCAAACATGATGCTGTATACCGAAGCCCTCCTGAACCACTCCTCCCTGCGGAATGCAATGAATCCACCCATATTGACAATCCCGTCTTTTTTGCTGCTCATCGTCATTGCATCGGCATATGAGAACATCTCGCGCACTATCTCATTAATACTTTTATCGCTGTAGAGCTTTTCCCTCTCCTTTATGAAGTATGCATTCTCGGCAAACCTTGCAGCATCGAATATAACAGGAACCCCGAAGCGGTTGGCCATTTCTCGTACAGCCCTCAGGTTGTCCATCGATACCGGCTGTCCTCCGCCGGAATTGCAGGTAATGGTAACGATAACGAATGGAATTCGTTCGGCCGGGTAGCTGCTGAGCACATCTTCGAGTTTCAGCAGATCGATATTGCCCTTGAAGGGGTGGTCTAGTGTGGTATCTTCTGCAGCATCAACAGTGCAGTCCGCCGCCGCCGCCTTCCTGAATTCAATATGGCCTTTTGTTGTGTCAAAATGGGAGTTGCCGGGAACAATGTCCCCCTCCTTAACTAGTGCTGAGAACAATACGTTCTCGGCAGCCCTGCCCTGGTGTGTCGGCAGGAACCATTCAAACCCGGTTATATCTTTGATGACATCCTTTAGTTTGTAGTAGCTCGATGCACCTGCGTAACTCTCGTCGCCAACCATCATGGCCGACCATTGCCTGTCGCTCATCGCGCCGGTGCCTGAATCGGTAAGCAGGTCTATATAAACCTGCGCACTGGTAAGGTTGAACACATTATATCCGGCCTCCCTGATCCATTTTTCACGTTCATCGCGGGTACTTCTCCTGATGGCCTCGACCATCTTTATCTTATATGATTCTGCAAATGGAAGTTCCATATAATTAATCGTTTGTAAAGGTTTTAAATTAAAACGGGCGTCGGTTTCCGGCATGATCATAAAGTAAGCTGCCGGGTGGCTTGTCAGAAGCGCAGGAAGTGACAGGTATCCCTCTTCTTTATATTGAGATAAAGAAACTTGGGGGTCGTGTATATATAAATAAACGGGACCATTTCTGCAAATTTATTACAAATTTCCAGATTTCAGTTCACGCTGAACCGGAGTTTCATGGTTTTTCGAGTGCCCTGAAAACCTTTGATTCGCTGGTTGTACCCTTTGCCAGCGCCATTGCCGATTCGATGAGTGCAAGGTGCGAATATGCCTGCGGAAAATTACCGAGCAGCCTGTGGGTGCCGAACTCAATGTCCTCGCTGAACAGTCCCACGTGGTTACTGTACGTAAGCAACCTGTTGAACATCTCTTCGGCCTCGTCTCTCCTGCCGATCCTGCACAGGCTGGTCACAAGCCAGAAATTGCAGATTGTGAATGAGGTTGTGGGCAACCCGAAATCATCCTCATTCCTGTACCTGTACATAAGTCCGTCATTCAGCAATTCCCTTTGGATGGCCTCTACCGTGCTTATAAATTTCGGATCCGATGCCTCCAAAAAGCCGTATGTTTCCATCAGCAGGTTTGACGCATCCATATTATCGCTTCCGTAGGATTGTGTGAAGGCCTGCAATTCCGGGTTCCAGGCTCTACTGTGTATCTCGTCGCTTATCGTGCGCTTCAGACTGGTCCAATCCCTTACATAATCACCCATTCTCAGTATCTGCGCAATTCTGATGGCCCTGTCAACCGCTACCCAGCACAACAGTTTTGAGAAGGTAAAGTGGCTGCCCTCCGAACGGATCTCCCAGATCCCCTTGTCAGGTTTCTTCCAGTTAACCTCTACCGATTTGACTATGCTGCGCACAATCGTCCACAGCTCTTCGGCATGTTCGGTTGATACCTGGTACATCGTCATATCCTGGTAAATCACATCCATCAGCACCCCGTAAATATCATGCTGCTTCTGTTTGTAGGCGGCATTTCCTATCCTGACCGGTTTTGATCCGAAATAGCCGTCGAGGTGATCAAGGAAACGCTCCTTCAGCCTTCTCTCTCCCCTTATGCCGTACATTATCTGTATCCGTTCATCCTTTGCCGGGGTAACGTCGATGATGAACTTCAGAAAACCCAGGGCCTCGTTTGTGTGGGCTATCTTATTGAAGATCCTTATGGTCATTGCTGCATCCCTTATCCAGCAGAACCGGTAGTCCCAGTTTCTCACTTCACCAATTGCCTCGGGCAGTGACGTTGTTGCTGCAGCAAGAACAGCGCCGGTCTTTTGAAAGGTGAGCAGTTTGAGCACCAGGGCGCTCCGGTTTATCTCCTTGTCATACATGTTGAGGTGGATGGTCCTCTCCGACCAGTTGAGCCAGTATACCTTAGTCCTTTCATATTTGAGATATACCCTGTTAATATCCTGTGCACGGATCTTCTGGTTGTATGACATCAGGAAAAATGCATTTTGCTCCAGGGTGATCTCCCTCCTTTCGATTATACTCTCTTTATCAAAGTCCGTATAAAGATAGACCGATTCATATTTTCCTTCTGTGCTGAAGCTCTTGATATAATTATCGTTTGCAAAGGTCTCTGTTTTCCCTTTTGCATAGTTCAGCCTCGGGTCATACACTACCCTGAACCGGGGTTTCCCGGAAATATGCACGACGTAACGGACAATATCGGGAGGAGCGTAGTATCCCCCGTCTTCATTGTAATAACGCGGCATGAAATCGATCACCTCGAACCTGTCAGCGCCCTTCTCAAACCTTGTAACCAGTATATTGGTAGAAGGCAGGTATTCCTGTTCTGTTTGGTAGCCGCTGTCGCATTCAAAGCCGAATGTGCCTCCCTTCCCGGCATCGAGTATTCTCGCAAAAACCGATTGCGATCCGAAATCGGGCAGGCAGCACCAGTCGATCCATCCATCCCTGGATACCAGTGCTGCACTCATGCAGTTTCCTATAGCACCGTAATCAAGATTATTCATAATGCCTCTTTTTGAATATTTTCTGTACACTGTAAATTTAAAGGAAATTTAGGGCTTTTGAAAGAAACTGACCGTTAAGCTTGTTATCTTTACATCGTAATGGATAAGCCCGGAACCGTTAAGGAAAGCCTGTTCGGAAAAACCCTGGAAGAGCTGAAGTCAGTTGCAAAAAACCTGGGAATGCCCGGATATTCTGCTCTGCAGATAGCAGAATGGATATACGGAAAGAGGGCTGCATCTGTCGGAGAGATGACCAATCTTTCAAAAGCTTTCAGGGAAAAGCTTTCGCAGCAATATGAAATGGGGGTGACCCCTTTCAGCAAGTTTGTCTGTTCGGCCGACGGCACAAAAAAATATCTCTTCCCCACCAGGAGCGGCAAATTTATCGAAGCAGTCTTTATCCCCGAAAAAAACAGGCACACACTCTGCCTGTCAACCCAGGTTGGGTGTAAAATGGGGTGCCTGTTCTGTGCCACCGGCAAACAGGGTTTTCAATGCAACCTCACAGCAGGTGAGATACTCAACCAGCTCAGAATGATTGAAGAAAGCAGCAGCATAACCAACATCGTATACATGGGCATGGGAGAGCCATTTGACAACACTGCCGAGGTAATGAAGAGCCTGGATATACTTACTTCTCCCTGGGGCTTCGGCTTTGGTGCCCGCCGGATTACTGTTTCCACTATCGGGATAACCAGCGGGATACGAACTTTTCTCGATCAGAGCAACTGCCATCTCGCGGTCAGTCTTCACAGCCCCGTTGAGGAAGAACGCCGCGAACTGATGCCGGTAACAAAAGCATTCCCCCTCGGGACAATGATTGGGATGCTGAAATCATTCGAAGCCGGCAGGCAGAGGAGAATTTCGTTCGAGTATATAATGTTCGGGGGACTGAATGATACACCCTACCATGCCAGGGAACTGGTCAGGCTGCTGAGCGGACTTCGCTGCAGGATCAACCTTATCAGGTTCCATCCCGTGCCGGGTGTGGAGCTCGTACCGGCAGACGAAAGGACCATGGTAAGCTTCAGGGACCGGCTCAGCAGGAAAGGTATCACCACAACCATAAGGCAGTCACGCGGTGAAGACATCCTTGCCGCCTGCGGTATGCTGTCAACCAAAGAACTTTCCGGATAGTAAATAAGGGCGTGAAACACTTTACTGCCAGGAACCTGGCGGACTGGTACCTCGGCAAAGCTTTTTGGACTGACACCTCGGCAATTATTTTTGCATCAAAAAAACCCCTTCCGCGAAAGCTTAACGGAAAGGGTTAAAACATGAACTGCTCATGATGTCAAGGGCCGGCAAAATGCCGGTTATATATAGGAATAGATCAGTACATACTGTTTATCAGTTCGCCGAAGGAGTTTCTCTGCTTCACCCTGAACCTGAATTCCTGTCCCCCCTTGAGGATCAGGTTGAGTCCGTTCGGAGAGAGAAACCCGGTGTTGACAAAGTGCACCTCCCTGATATCCGAGGGCATTATCTCGAGGTCATACTTGCCTGCATTCCCGTTCAAACCCTTAAAGTAAATTCTCTGGTTTGTTACAATGAACTTGCCGTCAATTTTGCTTCCGTTTTCAAGCCTGTCGGAGTTCCCGGCTTTTACAACCATTTCGTTGGGTTTCAAATCTATCTGCATCTTGTTTCATTTTAAGGTTTGGTCTCAACTCTCTTTTTAACAGTTTTTGTGCCAAACTACTTATTAGACTGTATTTAAATTACATAACCTCATCTTGTTAATAACTATGGTGTCCGGTTACGAAACAATGTTGTACGTTTTTGAACACCTTCTGCATATAAGACCGCTCAGCGGACAAAATGTTACAGTCCGGGTAATATTTTTTTTGATTTGGATCACCGCACCATTGTTTGACCGGGAATTGAATTTCTATTCCAATTAGCCTATATTTGAATATATACTCTATTATTAGGATCATTTACTAACCAAAAACCCTATCAGTTATGAGCAGAAAAATCATTACCATCACTATTGCAGCAGCGGCAATATTTGTTTCAGGATGCAATGGCGATCATGGCAGTCCGGTTGGCTCAGAAGGATGGCTTACCGGCGATGTAACCGAAAAATTTGAGACTGTGGCCGACCACCTTGGCGGGTTTGGAAAGGCAATGTGGGAAGTTGATTACCGGTTCCAGGAGTTATGGTGGGCGGGACAGGACGGTAACTGGGAATATGCCGCCCACCAGATCGAAGAGCTTGAGGAGACGCTGGAACTCGGACTTGAACGGAGACCCGCGAGGGCGGCATCGGCGCAGCAATTCATGACCAAAGCCATTCCCGATGTTGAAGAGGCCATAGATGCCAGGAACCCCGAAATGTTCGACAGGCGCATCAACCTGATGCTGAATACCTGCAACTCATGCCATGCCCTGGAAGACATGCCGTTTTTGACGGTCAAGCCGCCGCTTCAGAGAAAGTCCACGATCAGGTAAGCAAAAAGCTAACCGGCCACAGGCCCGGGCACCTGCCCTTCAGGGACAGGCATCCGGGCTGACAGTGGAAAGGCGTAAATTCATTCAATTGCGTCGTCCCATAAAGATCCAGATATAGTACAACAATGTAGCGAGCGACGACAAAGCTGCAACTACATAGGTGTATGCCGCCCATTTGAGGGCATCCTGTGCCTGCGGATGTGTCGATCTGGTTGTTATATTACTGTGATTAAGCCATGCAAGTGCACGCCTGCTGGCATCTACCTCGACCGGCAGCGTAATAAAGCTGAATAGCGTGGTAAGTCCGAACAGGACTATACCTGCAAGCAGGATCCCAGGTTGTGCCTCAACCATCAGTATCCCGGCGAGCAATACCCAGTGGACCCATTTGGAAGCAAAGCTCACAGCCGGCACGAGCGCCGACCTCATCTTCAGAAAAGCATATGCCCGTGCATGCTGCACTGCATGCCCACATTCATGAGCTGCAACGGCAGCAGCAGCCACGCTGTTACCGTTATATACATCACTGCTCAGGTTAACTGTTTTCTGGAGCGGATGATAATGATCTGTCAGCTTGCCTGCGACAGATCTCACCTTGACATCGGTAATTCCATTGTCATGCAGCATCTTCTCGGCAACTTCCCTGCCTGTTATACCATAGTTCACCGGTATCTGCGAATACTTCCTGAACCTTGATTTGAGCTGGTTTCCAACAAGCCAGCTCAGCAGCATGAAACCTATAAATATTATCCAGATTGGAGCCATTTTCAAAAGTTTAATTGTTAATGTCAGATCAGTTAAAGAAACACCATTTTTAAGAGTTTATTTTGTTTCTGTCAAAAAATCTACCAAACCCCTTTTAACGTCAGGATAGCGACAATTTGTCCGATATCTCCTCAATACTTGTCTGAGAATGCTGACATAAACAATTTTCAGGCCTAAAAGGTTAAAAGAATTCTGCCATTTACGATATTATGTTAATATTTTGTACATTTCTGCCCTGAAAGTCTCATTTACCATTGTGAGCAACAGGCCTGGAATTATGTTGACAAACCAAACATCTGATACCGAAGATATTTATAACCGGGAAATCGTTAAAAGTCTTCGCTATGCTGGTATGATCCAGAGAGCCTTGCTCCCTTCGGCTGCACGCATGGAGAGAATACTGGGGGAACATTTCACCCTGTTCATGCCTAAAGATGTTGTGAGTGGTGATTTCTACTGGGTATCCCGCAAAGGCAAATGTATTTTTGTAGTAGCAGCTGATTGTACCGGGCATGGTGTGCCCGGCGCACTGATGAGTATACTCGGGATATCTTTTCTGAACGAGGTTGTCAAAACCGACTGCACCAGCAAGCCTAACAGGATACTGAACAAGCTCAGGGAAAAAATAATGGAAGCGCTTAACCAGACCGGCGACCTGAGTGAGACTAAGGATGGCATGGACCTCTCAATGTGTATAATAGACTGTGAGAAGCAGGAGCTTCAGTTTTCAGGGGCGAATAACCCGCTTTACCTGATCAGGGACAATGAACTTATTGAGATCAAGCCTGACAAGATGCCGGTCGGCGTCAATGCAGTTGACGAGGAACCTTTTTCAAACAACATAATAAATATAAGCAGGAACGACCGGATCTACATGTTCACTGACGGGTTTCCCGACCAGTTCGGCGGGCCCAAGGGAAAAAAATTCAAGTACGGACCCTTCAAGAATCTTCTTCTGGATATCCATCAAAGGGAGATGAAACAGCAACTCAATATTCTCACCGAAACAATAGCTGACTGGATGGGAGGTACTGAACAGATTGACGACATACTTGTTTTAGGCTTTTCTATAACCTGATATTTCTACAATATGCGCCTTACACAATTCAGGATCAGGCATTTCAGAAGCATTGTCGATTCAGGTTGGAACAACCTGTCACCCGACAATATTACAGCTCTTATCGGACAGAATGAATCGGGCAAAACATCTGTGCTTGAAGCTCTTCACTGCTTTCAAAAAGGCACCATATCCGAGGATGTCCTTCGCAGCGACCTGAGCATGCCGATTGTCTCATGCCGGTTCATGCCCGATGATGATAATTTTGATTTTGAAGGAACCGGATCATTGCCCCCCGGTGTGCTAGATTTAATAAAAATGAAAGGCTCTTTCATACTTGAAAGGACATGGACATCCGACCAATCAAGCACTGTTCAGCTGTCAGGTAATGAGATCACCGATGTTTTCATGCAAATAGAGGATGCCGAAAAAGAGCTGGTAATAGCAGCCCTGGCCGGGGCTGAAGAGGTCATAAAGCAGTTTGCTGATAAAGAAAAAGAGATCGGAGAGCTGCAAACCAGAATTACTAACCAGAGAAAAGAAACCGAAGCCGCAGAAGCAAAGCTGAACCTGCTGAACAAGCAGATCAAACGGTCAAAAGATCCCTCAGCAGGCGAGGTGACAAGGCGCAATGCAGAGAAGGTTAAAGAAAAGCTGGCTTCACTTGCACAAAACATAAGTGACAAAGAGAACCGGCTATCTGATCTCAGACTTAAAATAGCAGAGGAGGAGTTAATTAATAACTATTCTAAAGAGTGCCTGACTCTACACGGGAACCTGGAACGGGAGATTGCAGGGATGGAGAAGGCACATTCGGTCATGGCTGACATTGAGCAGTCGATACCCTTTCTGAAGGAGGAGATGGAGAAAAAGGCAGGTGAGGCCCGGTTATTCAACGCAAAGGAAGAATATATCAAAATAAGCCGCAATGTTGAACTGCTAAGGGAAAAGACGGCTATCAGGCTGAGAGCCCTGGCAAAGATCATCGACCAGGCAGAACCGGAAACAGCGGAGGAAGAAGCCGCAGATGATTATAAAAGCTTCAGCTCGATGCTGACCTGCGAAGAGGCAGGTGACCTGTTCTTTGAGTACATACCACCGTTTGAGTTTTTCGAGGACTTCAGCAGTTTACTGCCCAACAGGATAGATCTTGAAGACATCTTTGAAGACAACGCAAGGATTGAAGGGTACAAGGCCGTCCGCAATTTCCTGCTGGTTGCCGGACTTGATCCGGGCTTTTTCAGGCAGACGAACAACAGGATACTCAAGCAGAAGATAGAAAACCTCAACAACGAGGTGACTGTTGACTTCCAGGAATACTGGCGGCAAAGCCTTGGCAAAACCAACAAGATCAGGATTCATTTTGAACTTGAGCATTACGACATATCAAATCCCGACAAAATGGGGCGGCCCTACCTCGAATTCTGGATCAAGGACAGGCACGAGAGGCTATATCCAAAACAAAGAAGCAGGGGTGTAAGGTGGTTCCTTTCGTTCTATCTTGAGCTTAAGGCCTTTGCAAGGAAGAACCACACCAGGAACAGGATACTTCTTATAGACGAACCCGGTCTCAGCCTTCATGCCCGCGCACAGGAAGATGTACTGAAAGTGTTTGAAGATATTAAGGAAAATATCCAGATAATTTATTCGACACACTCACCGCACCTGATAGATACCGGTAAGCTCTACAGACTGCTGGCCGTTCAGAGATCCGGCGAGGACAGGGAGCAGAGTGAAACGATCATCTTTGATGCCTCTCACCTCCATTCAGCAACATCAGACACCCTCTCACCCGTCAGTTCACTACTGGGGGCAGGCATAACCAGGAGAGAGGTGCCTGACAGAGACAGAAACATTATAGTTGAAGACGTTACGACCTTCTACTATTTGTCAGCTTTTGCCGCAATAACAGGGCATGAGCCCAAAATGAGCTTTATTCCTGCTGTCGGCCCCGCAGGAGTATCCGTACTGGTCAACCTGCTGACCGGATGGGGTTTAGATTTTGCCGTCCTGCTGTTTGACAACCCCGATAACAGCATTACACTAGAGGAACTGCAGTCATATCTTCACAATTTTGACAAGGATGCAAACGAATCACGACTGGTATATGCCACATCCTTTCAGACAGCTGAAGATCTTTTGTCGAACCTGGACTTCAAGAAGCACATCATCAGGAAGAGAGTTGGCATATCGGGCACCAACTCGGCCTATATAGCTGACAACAATATTTCCCGCCCGGTAATAGCGGCCTCATTCATGCAGGAAGCTTCTGCGGGAACTATCACCCTCAAGGATATTGATGAGGAGACCCGTGATAATCTTAAAGCAATCTTTTCCTCCCTTGAGTTAAAGCTCAGGAGCGCGGGTGGAACCTGATAATGGCATCCCTCAGGTATTCGCGGTCCAGATGTGTGTATATTTCAGTGGTTATAATGGACTCATGACCCAGCATCTCCTGCACCGCTCTCAGATCGGCCCCGCCCTCTATCAGATGTGTTGCAAATGAATGTCTGAATGTATGGGGGCTGATACTCTTTTTCAGCCCGGCTTTCATGGCCAGCTGCCTTACAATGGTGAATATCATGACCCTTGTAAGTTTTTTGCCCCTGCGGTTAAGGAACAGAAAATCCTCATGCCCCCTTGCCACCGGCAACCTGTTCCTGTCCCCCATCCAAACATCTATCGCTTTGAGCGCCTGTCTTCCTACAGGTACCAGGCGCTGTTTATCTCCCTTGCCGGTAACCCGTATGAACCCCTCACTGAAAAAGATATCGCTTATGCGCAGATTAACCAGTTCTGACACTCTCAGGCCGCCGCTGTAGAGGGTTTCAATAATCGCCTTGTTCCTGGTGCCTGTTTCTGTGCTGAGGTCAACAGAGCCGGCAACAGCATCGATCTCAGCCACCGTCAGTACCTCGGGAAGCTTGCGCTCTGTCCGCGGCATCTCAAGCAGAGATGAGGGGTCGCTTTCGATCATTTCCCCGAGAAGGAGAAACCTGTAAAAAGCCCTTATACCGGAAATGATCCTTGCCAGGGTCCTGCCTGAAACATTAAAGTCGTCAAGCCACTGCAAAAAAGCGTGAAGCTCTGCAACACCTATCCTGTCAGGGTCCGGCTTGCTTTCGATCATTGAGGCAAAGCTTTTCAGTTTTGTGATATCGCTTATGTAGGCCTCAACAGAATTGTCAGATAATGCTTTTTCAAGTTTGAGATATCCCCTGAACTCCTTTATTGCGGGATCCCATTCCATTGCAGTGTAATTTACCGTTTATTAAGTATTGTAAATATAGTCCATTTTTTATATGACCGTTAAGGCTAATATTGTAACTTTGGGTTTATTTTGACAATCATTGAGAATCAACACAAGATGCTGAACAAGAAGACTAAGATCGTTGCCACTATCTCTGATAAAAACTGCGGAGTTCCTTTCCTTACCGACCTTTTCAATTCAGGCATGAATGCCGTCAGGCTCAATACCGCCCACCAGGAACCTGAGGACACCCTCAAGGTAGTGAGAAATGTAAGGAAGGTATCTGACAGGATAGCTATACTTTTGGACACCAAAGGGCCTGAAATAAGGACCAATCCCACAGAGAAGGGGCTACAGGTGAAAAAGGGCGATCAGGTGATAGTCAGGGGTGAACCCGGAAAAAAATCATCAGGAAATACAATTTACATGTCCTGCGAAGGTCTGGTTAATGAAATCCCAGCCGGCAGCCGGCTGCTGATAGATGACGGAGATGTTGAACTGATCGTCAGATCGGCAGAAAAGGATCATCTCGTTTGCGAAGCAGGTAACCCGGGCATTATCCTTGGCAGAAAAAGCGTAAACATTCCCGGCATTGACATAAACCTGCCAGCGCTGAACGACAGGGACAGGGAGTTCGTGCAACTGGCAATAGACGAAAATATCGATTTCATAGCCCACTCATTCGTCAGGAACAAGGAAGATGTAATAGAGGTACAGGAGATCCTTGACAAGCAAAACAGCAAGGTCAAAATAATAGCCAAGATCGAGAACCAGTCGGGTGTCAACAATATCGATGAAATCCTTGACCATGCCTACGGGATAATGGTTGCAAGGGGCGACCTTGCAATCGAGATACCCTACTCTAAGATCCCGGGCATCCAGAAGATGCTGATAGATAAATGCATTGAAAGAAGAAAGCCTGTGATAATCGCCACACAGATGCTTCACAGCATGATAACCAATCCCCGTCCCACAAGGGCTGAAGTAAGCGACATTGCAAACGCCATCTACAGCCAGACCGACGCAATAATGCTGAGCGGCGAGACAGCTTACGGCTCATACCCTCTCGAATCGGTTATAACAATGGCATCTGTTGCCGAGGAAGTTGAAAAAACCAAGGATACGATAAACGACATCCCCGTTGTAGTCATTAACAACCGCATATCCGCATTCCTTATCAAGGCCGCCGTCAGGGCGGCTGTCGACCTGTCGGCAAAGGCTATCATTGCCGACACCATGTCCGGCAGAACCATCAGGGGACTTTCAGCCTACAGGGGCAATAAGATGGTATGGGCAAAAGTCTACGACCGAAGAGTAGTAAGGGAGCTTGCCCTCTCATATGGTGTAAATGCACATTTTATGAAGCCTAGCGAAACCTCGCACGAATTTGTGCAGCAGGCGGTCAACTCTCTTGTACGCGAAAACGTGGTGAAAGATAGCAGTTTGGTGGTGGTGATTGCAGGAAATTTCGGCCACAGCACCGGCGCGTCATACGTCGAAATAGGCACAGTGAAAAACCTGCTGAGAGAGGAGGCGTGACTGCTATGACTGAACGGTGGAGACTTAAAGGAATGCGTGCCCTGGTAACAGGGGGAACAAAAGGGATCGGACTGGCTGTAGCCACTGAGCTCGCATCACTTGGTGCCGAAGTATTCATAGTTGCAAGGAAACAGGATGATATCATCGCCATTACAGGCAATCTCGGGAGTTCTAGCGGGATGGCCTGCGATATAAGCGACAAAGTGCAGCGGAAAAAACTTGTAGCAACCCTGATGGAGAAATGGGACAGTCTCGATATCCTGGTTAACAATGCAGGGATGAACATCCGCAAACCGACAGTGGAGTATTCGGATAAGGAATATGATACTATCGTCAACACCAACCTCCGGTCAGCCTGGGATCTGTGCAGGAAGCTCCACCCCCTTCTGAAAAGATCACAGCAGGGTAATATTGTCAACATCAGCTCGGTCGCGGGACAGACCAGCGTCCGTACCGGAGTAGTTTACGGGATGACCAAATCGGCAATGATACACATGACGAAATACCTCGCGGCTGAATGGGCTCCGGACAATATCAGGGTAAATGCCGTTGCCCCCTGGTATATCAGCACCCCGCTCGCCGGGGCGGTTCTGGGCGACAATAAATACAAGGAAGAGGTACTATCCCGCACCCCCCTTAAAAAGATTGGCGACCCCGCCGACGTAGCCGCAGCTGTAGCTTTCCTTTGTATGCCGGCTGCTTCCTACATTACCGGGCAGACAATAAACGTTGACGGAGGGTTTACAATAAACGGATTCTGAGATTGGCTGCCCACGACTCCGGCAAAAATTGATGACATACCAGGAATAAATCATGACGGTTGAAGATCACCAACCGGTCATTCGTTGTTCATAAATCCCTGCTCTTCGATCACTCTTAGAAATTCCTTCGAAAAGTGGACATTATCCTGCTTTTTGTAACGGTTGTCAGTAAATATCTGAGCCAGCGTTTCTTTCTGATTTATCTCCAGCAGCTCCCTTGTCAGGTCAGATGCCTCCTTCTCCGCATATATCCTGTCAATATCATCAGGTTCATAGTCGCTGTACTTTTCATAGTGAACGACGCCCTCAAGCGGCAACCTGTCCGTCAGGTCCGGCTCCTCATCAGGGTAGCCCATTGCGATGGCGGCAACCGGCACTACTCCACGGGGAAGGCCCAGAATATCAATGATCTTCGCTGCATTATAGGTTGCCGTACCCAGGTAACATATGCCAAGACCCTTTTCCTCGGCAGCCAGGCATACGTTCTGCGAAACAAGAAGCGCATCAATAGCTGCTGTAAAAAATGAAAGGTAGTTATCATACCCCGGCACAGCCCTGCGCTGTTCACACCATTTGTTGAACCTGTTAAAATCGGCACAGAAAGTGATGTGCACCGGAGCCTGCATAACCATCTCCTGCTTGAAATGGCACTCCCATAACTTCTTCCTCAGCTGCTCATCCCGGGTCACAACCATGCTGTAAACCTGCATGTTGCCGGTGGTGGAAGCCCTTGTGCCGGCCGAAAGGATTGTTTTCAGCAGATCCTCGTCTACAGGGTCCTTTTTATATTTTCTTATACTGCGGTGATTGAATATCGTGTCATGCATAGTGGTATAATTTTTGTTTGCAATATTACAAAACACCGGCGGTTTCACATAATCAATAACCAGGAATTTGCCGAAACCTTACCATAAGATATAGCGTATAATCATTTATCTTAAATTGAAAACTTTCAACCTATGAAAAAACTACTACTCTTCTCTGCTGTAATCTTTTATGGATTAACAGCATTGAACTCACAACCGCTTATTCCCAACGGAAACTTCGAAAACTGGGAAGAGAAATTCCTTTTCACCAGTCCCGCGAACTGGCTTACAGATGAGTATCCTGCCACTGCAACTTTTACAACGATAAAGTCAGACGACAGTGTTGATGGGGACTATTCGCTCAGGCTGACGAGTGTTCCTGAGGAGGGATACGATTATGTGGCAATTGGGTTTGCCGTGTTCGGTAAGTTTCCAGGACAGGCAAAAAAGGGCTTCGCCACCACTTTCAAGGGAGATGAAGATGATTATGATGATGAGGGAGACATGCCATTGCCCAGGCCCTGGGTCAACACGGTCGATAAGGTCCATTTTTCAATGAAATACAATATTGAGGATGGTGATGCCGCGATTGCATGGATACAGTTATTAAGCGATGGCGAGGTAGCTTGTGACACCATGATGTTCTTTACAGGACAGAATGACAGCTGGTGGAACATTGAAATTGATCTCCTCGAAGGCACGGCAATAGATGTTGATGAACTTCTGGTAATCTTCACCAGCTCCTTTATATTTGGTGACCAGGATGATGAAGATTACAAACAGGGTGATGGCCTGCCCGATTTCTCCCCTGTCGCGGGAAGCTGGATAATGGTCGATAATTTCTATTTCACCCTTGATGGTTCCGTAGTTCCCGGTCACGACCTCAATGGCAGCTTTGAGGAGTGGGATGATATGACTGCATATGACCCTGAAGGCTGGACATCAAGCAACACTTACCTTGCAGCCTATGATATGGAAAACGTTACAAGGACCGAAGACAGCTATTCGGGCGATTATGCTGTAAGGCTTGAGTCCGTTCTGTTCGATGTATGGGATGAAGGCAATATCGTATCTGGCATGCTTTCGCTGGGAGAAGGGCTTTGGGACGACGGCGGAATTCCGTTCACCGGAACGCCCCAGTTTATAGGAGGAGCATACAAATACCTGTCCCCTGAAACCGATGCTTTCCTTTCCTACCAGTTTTTGGCCGGTGATTATGATGTCGGGGGCAACTTCCTTCAACTACCGCCGGCAGATGAGTACACCCGGTTTATTGCATGGCAGAATTACTATCACGCTGACCCGGATTTTATGCGCCTGGACATAAGGTCAGGTGAGAACGAGGGTGCAGTGCTCTACATAGATGATCTGCGTTTCATGCCAGGCAGAGATGTGTTTTTCGAAGTGACTGACCAGTCCGGTAACCCGGTCAGCCAAACAGGAATTCAGATTGAGGGGATCAGTCCCGTTATTCTCGGGCCCACACCCTATCTCCATACTGACCATGAGGGTCATCTGAATATATTGCTTCCCGAAGGCAGTTACAAATATTTTATTGATGCACCGGATTATGATCCGGTGGACTGGATGCCCTTTGAGGTTGATGAAGATGGCGCACTTATCGAACTTGTATTGGAGGGTGGTGATCCGGGTGATCCGGGAGACCCAGATGCACCCTCAGTTTTTTTTGCTGATGACAATCACGACAGGATATATTTTGCCGGGAACGAATTTCAAGTGAATATATATCATCCCAACTTTCCTGACGGACTGACTCCGCAGGTAACAGAAGGAATATATACCGGCCCTGACCAGTTCGATGCGGAAGCGGTGCTTGACAACAGGAGCATAAGCAGTATCGACGGCGGAAGCTTTACAGTAACGGGTACGATAAGGGATGGTCTCTCCCAGGGGGTGATAGGTTTTGACATATCTATCGGAGGATTTCCGACAGGACCCTTTCCCATTGCTGACGAGGAGTATGATCCGCATTCAGGTTCGGATTGGGGACTTGCAATCGTGGGTGTGGAGATTCCCTTCGGCGACATATCAGCCGTACCCGCCCTCTATGATTTTGACAACCTTTACAATACCGAAAAAGATATTGAATTTACAAGGGAGGATCACGGCACCATTAAATTCGGTCCGGGTCTCAACATTATTGACAACAGGCAGGAGCTGACGTCGCTGCATGAGGGACTGGCACTGGTAAGCAACCCCGCAGAGGGCATCTACTACGTAGAGATCGATCCGGCATCGCTTACATTTTTGGCCGGCCGCGAAGCAGAGATCCTGATAGAAGGCTATGAGCTGAGCTCATTTACGATCAGAAAAACCGAATATGGTGTCGAAGCCGATTATGAAGCACCTGAGGATGTCAGGGCCAACACAACTGCAGAGCTTGTTGACAATGTGCTTACATTCACTGTTGACGGGTTCAGCAGATACACCGTACTGGGAGAACCAGAATATGAACTGACGCTCGAGGCCGAACCGGCAGACGGCGGAGTGCTGAGCGGACAAGGATCCTACCCTGCCGGTGAAGAGGTCAGCCTCGATGCCGAAGCCAGTGCAGGATACGAGTTCGTGAGCTGGAGGAAAGAGGGTGTGCAGGTAAGCGGCAATGCTGCCTTTGATTTCACAATGCCTGCACACGATGTCACTCTTACGGCAAGTTTCGTAACCGAAGGCACTGGCATATACGAGCTCACCATACTGGTGAATCCAGAAGGCTCAGGGATTGTTTCAGGTGAAGGCAAATACACTGAAGGCGAAGAGATTGCTCTATCCGTAGAGCCGGCAGAGGGCTGGGTGTTCGTGGAATGGACAGATGAAGATGGAGATCCGGTTGACCTGGCAGACGGCAAATTCATAATGCCGGGATCTGATGCCACCCTCACCGCTGTATTCAGGGAGATCATGGGGGCAACCATTGACCCCGATGAGTTTACGTTTGCGGATTTCTCCGATGTCACTGAATTTGAAACGACAATAACGTGGAATGATGCCTCCGAAGTTGAACGGGTTTATGTGCTGATAGACGGAGATGAGCTCGATATGTACTTCTCGGTAGAAGATATAGACCAGGAAAGTGCAACTCTGAAGATCACCCCGCCCGCCAAAAAGGGTAGTGCGAGAAAAGGTGATGATTATGTAGTTAACGGGTATGTTGTGTTTGATATGGGCGAACCTGCACCCTATAAAGTAATTATTACCGATCCCACATGGTGGGTAAGGATAACCATTGAAGATCCGGACGGTCCTAGCACCCGGGTTCCGGGGGCAGTGATCAGCATAACCGATAACAGCGACACGGATGTCACGGTGGTAACCGACCAGCATGGCATCGCGGAACTGTCACTCCCTTCCGGTTCGTATGACCTCCAAATAGAGGCCTTTGGATACATTTCACGGGATGAGACTATAATTATTGAAGAGGCGCATGACGGTAACAGGTTCAGCTTTGTTCTTGAGAGAGATGACCAGGTGTTCGTTGTGGTTCAGGAAACGATACCGGCCGACAACGATACTGATGTTTCACCTGCAACCGATATTGTGGTCATCTTTGAACGTGACATAAGCGAGGGTACTATGAACCGAGGGTTCCAGGAGATATACCTGAAGAGCGCAGACGATGAATACTGGTCATTGCAGGTAACAGTCATAAATGGCAATGAGCTCCACATTATCCCTGACTGGCCACTTGTAAATGAAACATCCTACAGCCTCTTCATACCGGCCCACTCAGTGGCAGATGCGGTAAACAACTACATTGTAATGGAGGATGCCCTTGTAATAAACTTCACTACAGGAGTTTACCACAAACCTATCCTGACACCCGACGTTTCGGTATTCGGACTGGCTGAGGAGGAGAATGTAGAGATATCGATCGACTGGGGCAGTGAATCTGAGATAGCTGCAGTGTTGCATATGTTCCATGATGCCGGGTCAGATGAATACATTTCAGTCGAGCTTGAAAAGGATATCGATTATACCATAGACGGTGACATACTCACATTATCAGCCGGTTTCATAACAGGGCTGGAACCTGAAGCAGGAGATGTTATAGGTTTCATGGTCGAATTCGGGACCGGTCACCATGAATGGTTTGGTGTTTACATAGTTCCTTCTGTAAGGGCATATTTTGATCCTTCAGAGCTGGTATATGACCTGTCCAATCCGGGTGACCTGAACACCAGCCTTCTGTCGGTTACCGGGGCCGGTATTATCGCGGTAGAGGAATCAGGCAGTGCACTTTCTGAAGATGATGACTTCCGGGTTGAAGGCATATGGCTCTTTATCCACGAAAGTTATCTCTCCGGCATGCTGCAGGCTGCAGACGATGAAATCGAGCTTACCGTCACATTTGATGACGGTAATGATGCACTGCTCACAATTACTGCAATTGAAAGCGGTATTGCCAACGCCACCATTGATCCATCCTCGGCAACTTACTTTGAATTTGAGATGCCTGAATACTTTGAGACCATTATCACATGGAACGATGCTTCAGAGGTTGACAGCCTGATGCTTTTTATAAACTACGGATGGTCCTTTGAAAAGTTCAGGTATGATGACTGGGAGATCCTTGAAGATGACGGTACAAACGCCGTTCTGCGTATTTATGTAGGCGATGATAACGACAACGGCAAAGGTGCCGGCATTTCCGGTGCAACCGGGGTTTCGAAGGGTGATTTCCATATCTACATTAGCATTGATATCCACTTTGATACGGGAGCGCCTGCAAAATTCCTGCTCACCATCATTGACCGCGATTTCAATGTACATGTAGATATCAAGCCAGACGGTGCAGGATCGGTGACCGGAGAACGTGAATACCAGTTCGAAGAAGAGGTGTACCTTGAGGCCTTCGCCAATGAAGGATATGAATTCAGCGGCTGGTGGAAAGACAATGAGAAGATGAGCGACGACAACCCCTATATCTTCGAAATGCCGGCTGAAGATCTCCATCTTACCGCATGGTTCATTGCAGAGGGCGCAGTTACGTACACCCTCACCCTCAGGGCCGATCCGGCAGGCGCCGGGACCGTGACCGGGGGCGGAGAATATGAAGAAGGCGAAGAGATCGAACTTAGTGCTGTTGCGGTTGAAGGTTTCGCTTTCGTTAACTGGACAGATGAAGATGAAGAAGAGGTGAGTGATGAAGCCGGCTTCACATATACGATGCCCGGCTCAGACATCACACTGACCGCAAACTTCATAAAGACAGACCGGACGGTCACCTTTACAGTGCTTGCAGCTGACGGCACTCCCTTTGAAGGAGCAGTAATAGCTGTCCTGAAAGATCAGGACGAGGTAGCATCCATCACAACCGGAACGGACGGAAAAGCAGATGCAACATTGCCGGCGGGCGATTACACCTTTACCGTATCGGCCGAAGATTATGAGGATGACAGCGGCACATTCACGATTACCGATGCAGATGTTGAGATAACAATCAATCTCATCCCTGTAGGTTTGACCCTGCCTGACAGTCCGGGCACCCGGATACTTGCATACCCAAACCCCAGTGACGGGTTGTTCAACCTCGAATATGGCGGCAGGCCCGGAGCAGCGATAACCGTTGAAGTGATAAGCGTTACCGGAAACATCGTTTATGCAAGGGAGTACCAGGGCGCCGGAGACCTCAGGGAAACCATTGACCTGAGAACCGCCGCCAGGGGCATCTACTTCCTGAGGATAAGAGACAACGGAACCGTCAAGACAGTCAAGATGGTGTTCAGGTAACACTCCACTGCCCCACCGGCAGAAGAACCACCAAAAAAAGCGGCAGCAACCTGCCGCTTTTTTTATTCCGCTTCCCCCCGCATCAGCCCTCACCACCTTTGGCACAGCATCACCCCCCTCCTACCCATCCACCTTTTTAACAACGCACCCCTCACCCCCCCCTGTTGCATCATATACATAAAAGCCCTAAATTTGATTGTGCATTCCAAAAATCAACCAATTATCCACCCACACACAACACCCTCAGATGCATAAATACCTTTCTCCAACATATAAACAAGTTGGAGGTAATGCCAAGAAAACCCAACCCTCTTTCTGATAGTTCCTAGTAGAATTATTGATATATTTGCTATATACATCTGGGGCATGGAAAACTCAATACGCGCTGAAGAAGTCATCAAAACCACGGCAAGGAAATATTTACCTGATGCTGAAGTAGTATTATTCGGTTCCAGAGCTAGAATGACTCATGATTCAGAAAGTGATTACGATATCCTAATAATTACCCACAAAAATCTGTCTCCCAAGCAAAAGCTGCCATATAAGACAAAAATTCGGAAAGAATTATTGCAATCAAATATTAGAACCGATATTCTCATCCAAAGTCATCAAGAAATTGAAAAGAAAAAAAAGCTGCCCGGCCATATTATTAAAACGATCCTTAATGATTCAATCTTCTTATGAACCTGGAAAAACTTGAATATATTAAAAACTGGCTTTTCAGAGCAAATGAGGATATTGCAGTAATAGATAATTTGATTAATGCTGGAATTGAGAATTATACCAGCACAATTTGTTTTCATGCTCAACAAGCATCAGAAAAATTTTTAAAGGCCTTTTTAGTTCATCATGATGTCGATTTTCCTAGGACGCATGATTTGGATTTTCTATTAATAGAGTGTCAAAAGATTAATAAAGAGGCATTTCAGGATATTAATCTAAAAAGCTTAAGCGAATTTGGTGTTTCAGTAAGGTATCCAGATGACTTTTATATTCCGACAATAAGCGAAACTGAGGAATATAACCAAGTGGCGAAAGAAATAAAAGAAGTAGTTGAAGGATTGATTACTCCCAAACCCTAGTAGGCACTACCTCCAACAAAGTGTATATTCCAGGCGGGTTTTTCATAAAATTCGGTATCTTGCTCTAAAGTGAATTCGGCGGACAGTCAAAATGAAGTAGAAATAATTCCCGCCCGGAAACATACACTCGACCGTTACAGGGCATTTAATTGACAGTACACTGCCGTATAAAATCGTACAACAAATATTCAGAATATGAAACCGAATGCAATATTATTTTTTTGGTTAATTGTTTTAATGGCAGGGTGCGAAAAGGAACCTGCAGATGAAATTTATTATGAATATTCATTTGAGCATTCACTGATAATAATCAACAAACAGGATACTTTGCTGCAATTGATTTATACTGATTCTTTGATTATTTCATATAAAACTATGGAGAATAATATAATTGAGGAAACTGAATTTCATTATGATTCAAGTGGTTTACTAACTGGATTGACAATATACAATTTAACAAATAATCGCCTTACCCACAAAGACTTTTCATATGATTCATTAAACAGGATCAGTTCAATATATGTTAGCCGACCTCCGATTCGTATCCTGGAAACTCGGACTTTAATATATAATGAAGCAGGAAAACTAATACAGATTAAGGCGTTCTTTCCTGAGGCTTTTGAATATGCTGGCAATAATGTGTCAAAAAATGGCAGGGTAGATATAGATATAGGTGTATGGACTGAGTTTGTCTATTCATACGATAGCATGATCAATCCGGTTTACAATATTGGATTACCGTTAATTTCTGCAAAACAGTTATCTCAGAACAATAGAAAATCGAAGATTGCTTTATGGGATGAGTATCCTGATTGTATGCTGGAAGATGATCCGCATTGTAATATAATAAATCATGTTGACACTATTTATACTTCAACATTTGTTTACAATCGTGAAAACAAGCCGAAGACTGAGTTTAGAAAATATAAAAACCGCGTTGACACCCTGGTTTATCTGTATAAAACAACAGCCCGCAAAATTGAGTAATCTGCTGCCCGGCACAACTGGTGGAATCTTGTCACTGCTTCTTCCTGACCATCTTCTGAGGGGCGATCATGTTCTCGGGTAAAAGCAGGGTATCGAGTTCCTCTTTTGACAACAGCTCCTGCTCCAGGACCAGGTCGTAGACGCCCCTGTTGGTCTCGAGTGCCTCCTTTGCCAGCTTTGTGCACACTTCGTAGCCAAGGACCGGATTGAGGGCGGTAACGAGGCCGATGCTGTTCTGAACCTGTGCACGGCAATGCTGCTCATTGGCCGTGATGCCGTCAATGCACCTGATCTTGAGCGTCCGCATTCCGTTCTTGAGCATCTCGACCGATTCGAACAGGCTCTGCACCATGACCGGCTCCATCACGTTCAGTTCGAGCTGTCCTGCCTCGGCTGCAAGGCTGACGGTAAGGTCGTTGCCGATGACCTTGAAGGCAATCTGGTTCACCACCTCGGGTATGACGGGGTTGACCTTGCCGGGCATGATCGATGAGCCGGGCTGCATGGGCGGCAGGTTAATCTCATTAAATCCGGCACGGGGGCCAGAAGAAAGAAGCCTGAGGTCATTACATATTTTGCTCAGCTTAATTGCCGTCCTTTTAATTGCCGATGAGTACATTACGAAAGCTCCTGTATCCTGGGTTGCTTCTACAAGGTTGGCGGCATTGACTATCTTGAGGCCGGTAACGGACTGAAGGTGTTTTATGACCTTGCCGGGATAGCCTGGATCGGAGTTTATTCCTGTACCGATTGCAGTAGCCCCCATGTTCACCTCCAGGAAAAGGTCGGCGTTCTCGTTCAGCCTGAGTATCTCCTCCTCCAGGGTGGTGGCATAGGCCTCAAAGGCCTGTCCCAAAGTCATCGGGACGGCATCCTGGAGCTGGGTCCTTCCCATCTTGATAACACCGGCAAACTCCTCCCCTTTCTTCCTGAATGAACCGATCAGCTCCTTCAGCACCTCAACCAGGGTCTTATTGCTGTTTATCAGCGCTATCTTGATAGCGGTGGGATAGGCGTCGTTGGTGGACTGCGACAGGTTGACGTGGTTGTTGGGATGGCAGTATTCATACTCCCCTCTCTCATGGCCGAGTATCTCCAGCGCCCGGTTCGCTATAACCTCGTTGGCATTCATGTTTGTAGAGGTACCTGCCCCGCCCTGAATCATGTCGACCGCAAAATTGCTGTGGAACTTGCCGTTCCTGATCTCATTGCAGGCACGCACTATTGCGTCGCAGACCGATTTATCGAGCAGACCCAGATCATAATTTGCCTTGGCTGCCGCCATTTTTACCATTGCCAGGGCATTTATCAGTACCGGGTAGAAGTTCAGGGTGATGCCGCTGATATTGAAGTTCTCCATCCCCCGCAGGGTCTGGATGCCGTAATATACCTCGAAAGGCACGTTCCTGTCACCCAGCAGGTCATGCTCCTCCCTGGTCCTGCCCGATTCGTACTGCGCTCCAACGTCAACGATGCGGTTGTTGGCGTTGCGCATCCTGCGCGACATGACACGTGCAATGTTTGAGAATATCTTGAGGGCCGCAGAGCTGTTCTCCAGGAAGAACTGCTGGTCGATCGCAAGTACCCTGGTCTTAGCCAGGGCACGCGCCGATGTTGAATGGGGCGATTTGCTGCCCCAGGAGCCCTCACCAAGGAAATCGCCCCTGCTGAAGTATGTGAGCCTCTTTTCAAGTCCGAATGGCGTTGTCTTGAAAAGTTCCACCTCTCCGCTGTAGATAATAAATATATTGGTCCTGGGAGCATTCTCCCTGAAAAGCAGTGAGCCCTCCCGGATCAATTTCTCTGAAACTGCCTTGTAGAGTGCATCATATTCTGCTTCTTCAAGCTCACGGAACAATTCAATCTCCTTTAAGAATTCCTTTATTTCTGCGCCTGCCATGATATCAATATTTGTTTTAACATTGCCAATAACGGAAAATACAAAATTAGGCATTCTCACCGATTTATCCGGTGCTCTATAATTCTCCTGGCAATAAATAACTGCATTATCCCGGCTCCGGCAGGTCGCCGGGGGTATTGATGTTGGTAAATGATCTCCTGATCTTCTCAGTATCCGGCATTTCTATGTAATCTGCATTGAGCCCGGCAATGAAATGGCGGACAGAAAGGTCGGGTGAGGAGGCAAGGAAATTCTCCAGGTCACCGGCAAGGCCTGTCCGGTAAATCGCATGGAGCGGCTCTGGGAATCCGCCTGATACAGGAATGACAGCATCTGCTCCGGGCAGTTTCTCATATCGTGTGATAAGCATCCCGATAACGTCTGTATCGACAAAAGGCATATCGCATGGCACAACGAATATCGCAGGCGCGGCGGCCCTTTTCATGGCCGCGTGAATTCCTCCCAGGGGGCCCTTGTCAATGATTATGTCTGTAACAGTAACGATTCCCTCAATGCCGGCATACCTGCCGGGTGTGTTGGTCACTACGACTATTTCCCCGAAAAGGTTATCCAGCTTACGGGCAAGTACCTTTATAACAGGCGTTCCGTCAATGAGCATGAAAGCCTTGTCATCTCCGCCGAAACGGACATTCTTCCCTCCTGCGAGGATCACTGCGGTGAGTTGTTTTGCTGAGGCAGACATATCTGTTTTAAGAGGAGCAATATATCAATAGTGCAAATATTTTCCTACTTTTGCCGGAACAAAACAGAACAGTCATGGCCAGCCGCAGAGAACTTAAGAAGGACATACACAGCCTCACATTTGAGCTTATATCCGAATGTCTTGTTTACCAGCATTTCCATCCTGAAGTAAAGGAGGAGAAGATCAACAATATTATCGAAGAGATCATTTCCCACCGCAATGAATATATTGCCCGGGCCAACCGCCCCGACGGCAAAGACAACCCGGCTCTGGTCAGGAAACACTACCGGTCGATAATAGACGACATCAAAAACAAGACCATACCGCTGCTGGACAAACTCCAGAAGTAACACACACCTGGCCGGGCAAGCTCCAGGAATAAGGCCCTGCTGAGCGACTGAGGCCATGCACTAACTGGCAGGCCGGTCAAAGGCAGGCAAGTGAGGGTGTACTTCCGTGGCGCGGGAAGAAGGTCTCGCTAAAATCACGTCTTAACCTTTCCTGCGCCTTATGCGCGCCCTTATCCTGATCACGGCCAGCCGCACCAGCAAAGAGAGGATAAGCAATACAATTATAATAACGGTCCATGCCCACACGGCAAGAGGAACACCTTCGCGTGAGGTAATCCTGTCACCGGTTTCGGCATAGTAGGCAGGCACCAGAGGCAGTCCGTCCTCTCCCGGCTCAAATGATGCGCCATACCGTGCAAGGGCTTCCCATACCTTGAACTCTTTCCCATCGTGCACCAGGATGGTCTCATCGGGAGTGAGTGGGTTGCCATGCTCATCCTTCAGTACCAGTCCGAGTCGCGGCAGTATATCCCCCACCATCGGCAGAAACGAGGTGAGATAGTGATCGGTCACCACGTGGTAGAGCCTATCTTCTTCAACGGGCACATAATTGCCGTTATACTGAATTCCCTCTCCGGCATACATCTCTGCGCTGATCACCGAGCGGTAGGCCGGAACCGGTATCCCTGCAAACGGTATTCTGAGCCAGGTGGCCTTGCCGGGGTCATAGGTGTAACGCAGTCCGCTAACCTGCAAAAAGTACATATCACCCATCAGCTGCGAAAGCAGTGAGGTAATTTCGAGAACATTCAATATCTCACGGCCGGTAAGCCAGAAAGAGACAAGGGGATAGCCTGCTTTCCCATCCAGTCCCGATCCCAGGCCTGAAACGGTCACCAGGTCAAAAAACGAGACCTGGTTGCGCGACCACTCCATCGTGCCGGGCACGATGTCGGCCCTTACAACGCCGTTCGCCTGCACTGCAAAGTCAACCCTGTGCCCGGTCAGCCGCGCTACCTCCTGCCTCATGGCATCGGTAACGAAGTTGCCGACCGTGGTTTCCCTGAACGGTCCCGGACTGATCATGCTGAAGCCCGAGCTGAAAACAGGATCCTCAACTCCAGTGAACATGCCTTCGGTGTGCTCCGATACAAAGAGGTTCAGCTTCTGCGTGTAACCGTCTATCATCGCCAGTATCTCAGGGTCCTCAGGCACAGAGTTGTCAAGGGGAATGAGGAACGGACTATTGTTCCTTTCGTTAACAACCGACAGGGCTCCGGTCTGGGAATCCCACTCCAGGTCCAGTCTCCCTAGATTGGAAAGGTAATACCCCGGATGCAGGATAACAGTGTTGTTTATCCTCAAAGGTTCATGCGTCAGGTGATGATCGTGCCCTCCCATAATAACATCAATGCCGTCAACAGCCGCTGCAAGCTCCCTGTCCTCTCCTACGCCTGAGTGTGTAAGCGCCACAATTATATCGGCGCCCTTCTCCCTGAGCAGCGAGACCTGACGCGCGGCGGCCTCATGCTGGTCGCTTACGGTAACGGGCTCAATGTAACTGGCAACACTGTATGCTTCCCGGCCCAGCAGGCCGAACACCCCGATCTGTAAACCGTTTGGCAGTCCGATCATATGATGTTCGCGTATACCCACATCCATGAGCGGGTTACCTTCAGGTATAACCAGGTTTGAAGATACCAGCGGCATGGTGTCGTTATACCCGGGGTAACCGGCATTCATGAAGTACTCTGCAATCTTGCCGGGCCCGTAATCAAACTCATGGTTTCCGATGGTAAGCACATCGTAGCCTATATTCTTCATTATCCCGATCTCGGCAGAATAGCCTTCAAGTATCAGCCATGCATACGGGGTGCCCCCCACAAAGTCGCCGGCCGACATCAGCAGTACCGGGTCGCTGCCCGCCTCCTCCCTTATCGAACGCACAAGTGTTGCCAGCCGGGGAAAACCGCCGACCGAGGGGTTAGCCACATCAGGGTGGTAGTCAACCAGGGGCAGGGGCAGCAGCGTGGAGTGCTCATCGGTGGTATTGAGCAAGGTAACCCTTTTGACCTGGGCAGTTAGGGGGGACTGCAACGCGAGCAGGATGATAAACAGCGGAAGGTACAGCAAAGGCTTTACGGTTAATTTTCCGCTGATATATTCATTAATACGCAGGAAGCCTGCAGGAACAGTCCGGTTTAACAAATTCTGGTTTCTCATGGCAGTATTTGCATTTTTAATTATACCACAAAATACAACATTTTTCCAGACCAGATAAAAACATACCGTTAAGTTTTTATTAACGCACCGTGCGGCATGGCCATGGTAATGCAGGAAATGGTATGGTGCAGTTACTAACGAAGCCGGGCCGTGTTTGTAAAATGCCTACCGGTTTATGCCCAGAAGGTATTCCTTCACCGCACCGGCATCGCATGGAATCCGGGCATACGTCTCCTCAGTGCCGGGCATCCTTAGCTGCGGCGGCACATACTCATATTTGCCGAGTATCTCTCCCATCGTTTCCGGAAACTTGGCAGGGTGGGCAGTCTCCAGAAAGACACCCGGCCCCTCGTACCCGGTTTCACGGGCATATCTCTCCAGTCCGAGCCATGCCACGGCCCCGTGGGGGTCCATTATATAACCGGTTTCGTTCGCCACCCTTCTTATCGCATCTGCAGTCTGTTCATCGGTAAAGGACCAGGACATTACGCTTTCGCGGAAATTAACGGCCTGTCCCCCCATCAGCATATCGAGCCTGGCAAAATTTGAAGGATCACCCACATCCATGGCGCTGCTGTATGTGGGCACCGAGGGGGCAGGCCTGTACTGCCCGCTTGCGAGGAATTCAGGGAATACATCGTTAATGTTCACCGATGCTATGAATTTCCTTACGGGCAATCCGGCACTCCGTGCCATCACGCCGGCAGTAAGGTTCCCGAAATTGCCGCTCGGGACGCTGAATACCGGTTCGCCAGGCTCCTTACCCAGCATGGCATAAGCATGGAAATAATAGAAGCACTGCGGTATAAGTCTACCGACATTGATGCTGTTGGCCGATGTAAGGGTCAGCTCGCCGTTCAGCTCCTCATCAGCCAGGATGGTGCGAGCCAGCCTCTGGCAGTCATCGAAGTTCCCCTCAACCTCGAGCGGGTGTATATTCCCCCCGAGGGTGGTTATCTGCAGCCGCTGAAGCCTGCTGACCCTGCCTTTGGGAAACAGCACAACCACATTTATGCCGTCCACCCCGTAAAAACCCGAAGCCACTGCCGACCCGGTATCGCCCGATGTGGCGACTATTACATTCAGCGGCTTCTCCCTGTTACGGTAGAGAAAGGACATGAGCCTCGACATGAAGCGCGCTCCCACATCCTTAAAGGCCATGGTGGGGCCGTGATAAAGCTCCAGGCTGAAGGTAGCCGGCTGCACCTCTGTGAGGGGAATGGGAAAATCGAGGGCCTCGCCAACGATCCCTTCAAGCACATCAGGCGGTATGTCGCTGCCCAGAAAGGCCGTCGCGACATCAAAAGCTGTTTCGACAAGGCTCCTGCCGTGTAGCGAACTGATGAATGATCCGTCGAACCGGGGCAGCTCTTCAGGCATGTAAAGTCCCCCATCCGGGGCCGGTCCCCTTAAAACAGCCTCCCTGAGAGAAACTGCCGGTGCTGTGCCTTTGGTGCTGTAATATAACATAGAGATAATAATTTTAGCATTTGTTTCGAGTGGTGCATTTGTTGGCTTTGTTGACTGTGTTGCCTGTGGCAGTCCGCCAGACCGGACCCGGACCGCTACCGGCGCTGCCGGGTTATTTCAGCACCACCGCCCCTTCACTGTTTATTTCAGACACCCACGAGGTTGAGGCCACCCCGTTGCCTGCCAGCTTTTTCACCAGCGCCTTTGCGGCGGACTCTGCGCAGGATTTGTTCATGCACAGGCTGAAGACCGTGGGCCCCGACCCCGATATGCCAAATCCCAGGGCGCCGTTAGCCACGGCAGTCTCCCTGAGCCCGTCAAACCCCGGTATGAGCATCTTCCTTACCGGCTCAACAATAACATCCTCGAGACTCCTTCCTATCAGTTCCGGGTCGTCCCTGTACAGGCCGGCAACAAGGGCCCCCACGTTGCCCCACTGTCTTATGGCATCTGTCATCGGTATGTTCCTCCTGATGATCTGCCGTGCCGCCAGCGTGGGTATCTCAATATGGGGATAGACCAGTGCGCAGCAAAGATCTTTCGGTACGGGAAGCTGGATCACATCGAGGGGATCATATGACCGTATCAGCACGAATCCCCCGAGCAATGAGGGAGCAACATTATCGGCATGGGCATTTCCGCATGCGAGCCTTTCACCCTCCATTGCAAAAGGGAGCAGATCCTTCCTGTCAAGGGGGTTTCCCATTAGCTCATTCACTGCAACAAGTCCACCGACAGCACTTGCCGCGCTGGAACCCAGTCCGCTCCCGAAAGGCATTTTCTTGTGCAGGCTAATGCCGACACCCTGCTTTGAGCCGATATGCTCAAGGTAGCTGATGACCACCGAGCTGACAGTATTCTTCTCCGGATCGAGGGGAAGCCTGCCGTCGTCGCCCTCAACCCGGTCGAGGGTAACCTTCCCGCTGCCGGTCAGGCGCGCGGTAACCTCGTCGCCCGGACGATACAGGGCAAAACCGAGCACATCGTAGCCGCAGCCAACGTTAGCAACTGTTGCAGGAGCAAAAACCCTTACCTGATCCATCTGTTCGGAATTTGAATTAAAGTATACCCTATGCCGGCTGACAACATTGGCCGGTTCAATCCGCTCCCACTCTCACCAGGTCGGCAAGCACCCCGGCGGCGGTAACCTCAGCCCCTGCTCCGGGACCCTTGATAACCATCGGGTTGTCAAGATAACGGTTGGTGGTGAATGAGATTATATTGTCGCTTCCGGTCAGGTTGTAGAAAGGATGTGAAGAGTCGAGCATCATCAGCTCGGTCCTGGCCTTTCCGTCTGCCAATATACCCACGTAGTGTACAACCTTGGTTTCGGCGGCAGCCTTGTTCTTGAGCTTGCCGAAGTGCTCCTCGGAGGCTTCAAGCTCCCGGTAAAAATCCTCTACCGTTGCTGCCTTAAGGCAGTTATCGGGCAGTATGGGCTGCAGCTCCATATCATCAAATTCGGTCTCAAGTCCGGTCTCCCTGGCCAGAATGAGCATCTTCCTTGCAAAATCGAGTCCGCTCAGGTCATCCCTGGGGTCAGGCTCGGTAAAGCCCTTTTCCTGCGCTTCACGCACCACGCTGGCAAAGGTCCTCTCCCCCTTATATTCATTGAACACGAAAGAGATGGTGCCTGAAAGGATGGCCTCGACCCTGAGTATCTCATCGCCGCAGACAAGAAGCTCCTGCAGCGTCTTTATTATGGGCAACCCGGCACCAACTGTTGTTTCATAAAGATAGTCAACGCCGAACCTGGCGGCGGCATCCCTGTTGAGCCGGTAGCTGTCAAAATCACCTGTATTACCTATCTTGTTGCAGGTAACGACAGAAAAGCTCTTCTCAAACAACTGCCGGTAGAGCCCTGGCACCTCCCTGCTTCCGGTATTGTCGACAAAAACGGAGTTGGGAAGGTTAAGGTTGAAGGCATATTCAATGAATTCGTTAACCGTCCCCGGCACACCCCTGCTGCTGAGATCCTCTTTCCACGCTTCCGGATCGACCCCCTCGGGGTTGAAAAAGAAGCGTTTGCTGTTGCATAACCCCACAAGGGAGAGCCTGATGTGCCTGTTCTCCTCCAGGAACCTATGGTGGCCGGCTATCTGCCTCAGGAGGGTGCCGCCTATGTTCCCGACACCGCAGAAAAATACGTTAAGCGTCTTTACGGGCGAGAGGAACATCGCGTCATGCACCGAATTCATCGCCTTCGAAAGGTCTTTCCTGTCAATCACCACCGAGATGTTGAGCTCCGACGACCCCTGCGCTATGGCCACCACGTTGACCCCGCTCCTGCCGAGCGAGCTGAACACCTTGCCGGAGAGACCCCGTTTATTCTTCATGTTCTCACCCACCACTGCAATAATGCTAAGGTTGTCATCAAACAGGGGGCGGTCAAGGCGGGCGGACTGCAGGTCGAGCTCGAACTCGCGGTTGATAACCTTTCTGGCCAGCGGTATGTCCTGGGGTCCGATAGCCAGGCTGATGCTGTGCTGGGAACTGGCCTGGGTTATCAGGAACACATTGATCCCTTCTGAGGCCATACGGCTGAAGAGCCTGCCGCTGAGTCCCTTCTCGCCTACCATGGC
Source organism: Marinilabiliales bacterium (assembly GCA_007695015.1). Classification (NCBI taxonomy): domain Bacteria; kingdom Pseudomonadati; phylum Bacteroidota; class Bacteroidia; order Marinilabiliales; species Marinilabiliales bacterium. Next base: position 23,893 of record REEN01000052.1, on the reverse strand, counting down.
ACCGCCTGATATGGTGATCAGGCATATTTCAGATATGCAGGAAATACCCTTGATAAGCGACCCGTTTTTGTCGGCCTCCCCCGTGATGATGGTTCCCTCGAATGAGGGGTTGAAGCTGTTCTTTATCGTTATGGGTATGTTTTTCGCCCTGGCCGGGAACATGGTTGGCGGATGGATCACCCTTGCACCGAAATAGCTAAGCTCGACGGCTTCGCTGTAAGAGAGGCGCGGAATGGAAAAAGCCTTTTTCACCATCCGGGGGTCGGCCGTCATTATGCCGTCAACATTGGTCCATATCTCTATCTCACCGGCATCGAGCGCCGAGGCAACTATTGCCGCGGTATAGTCCGAGCCCCCGCGTCCCAGGGTGGTGGTGATACCGGCCTCATTGGAAGCTATGAAACCGGTGAATACCGGTATGGCGCCTTCGTTCTCCTTTACGAAATTTCTGATCAGCGTATTGCTGAACTCCTCAATGACGTTGGCCTGGCCGTAACTGCTGTCGGTCTTTATGAGCTGCCTGGTATCGGCAAAGACTGCCTTTCCAAAGGATTGCGACACGAATGCAGTGAACATGAATGCCGAGCAGAGCTCTCCGTAGGAGAGCGCCCGGTCGACCGTCCGCAACGAAACCTCCCCCAGTGCCGATATTCCGGCCAGCATCTCCTCAAGCTGGTTAAAATAGAGCTTGAGTGTGAGCAGCACTTCGTTCTGCCTCGTCACCTCAAGGCGTTGCCTGACAATGCTGTAATGCAGCTCTTCAAGCTGCCTGATGGCGGGGGACAGGTCCTTGCCGGCAATCGCCTGTTCGACGAGGCCGTTAATCTGGTTGGTAACACCTTCAAGTGCGGAGCATACAACTACCACGTCACGCTTTTCCTCCTGGTTGGCTGAAATGACATCCAGCAGGGTGTCGAGTGTGCCGGGATCGCAGAGTGAGCTGCCGCCGAATTTGAGAACCTTGATCATATCTCTATTTGTTATTAACTCTTTTCTATCCATCCGGCCAGCCAGTCCCCCACCTCATCGGTCGAAGCCGGGTCTGTGCTGTCGATATCGCCGGTAACGACACCTGCCTCAAGAGAAGCTTCAACCGCCATCCTGATCAGCCTGCCGCCCTCTTCGCTGTCAAAGGCTTGCTCGAACATCATGGCGGCCGACAACACCGTGGCCACCGGGTTTGCAATATTCCTGCCCGCAGCCTGGGGATAGGAGCCGTGAATTGGTTCGAAGACCGAGGTATGCACCCCGATGGATGCCGATGGCAGCATTCCCAGGGAACCGGTTATGACGCTGGCCTCATCGGTAAGTATGTCGCCGAACATGTTCTCGGTAACTATCACGTCAAACCTTTTGGGCCACTGAATTATCTGCATTGCGGCATTATCGACAAACATATACTCAACCTCTACCTCCGGGTAAGATGGCGCCAGCTCCTGCATCGTCTCCCTCCACAGCCTGGATGTGGCAAGCACATTCGCCTTGTCAACCATCGTCAGCTTCTTACGTCTCTTCATGGCGAACCCGAAGGCCAGCTTGCAGATGCGCTCTATCTCATACTTGTGATAGACACAGGTATCGTAGGCAGTGGTGCCGTCCTCAGACCTCCCCTGGGGCCGACCGAAATAGATGCCGCCGGTCAGCTCCCTCACAGTTATAAAGTCGGCACCGGCAACAATATCCTCACGCAGGGGTGACTTATGGACCAGGGATTCGAAGGTCATCACCGGCCTTATATTTGCATAAAGGCCAAGTTTCTGTCTCATCTCCAGCAGCCCCTTCTCTGGCCTCACCCTGGCTTTGGGATCATTGTCAAACCTGGGGTCGCCTATGGCCCCGAACAGGACCGCATCCGATGCCATGCAGAGGTTATGGGTCTCGTCGGGATAAGGATCGCCGGTTTTGTCAATTGCAACTGCGCCGACAAGGCCTTCGCCGTATCCGGGTATGTGCCCGGTCTTCTTGCAAACCTGGTCAATGACCTTGACCGCCTGCCGTGTAATTTCAGGTCCTATGCCGTCGCCGGCAAGCACCGCAATTTTTATGTTCATCTTGCAAAGATAATATGTTATTGATCGTTATTTGGTCTGAACATGACCGGTAATCGTGGCAGTTTTGGACGTTTTCGTTTTAGCCGGCCGGTTCCCGATTATGTTGAGCATCTTCATGGTAGCCTTGATGGCAGCGGTCGTCTGGTCTGCATCCAGTCCCCTTGTCCGGTACTCTATCCCTTCATATTCCCATGTGATGATCGTTTCAACAAGGGCATCGGTCTTGCCACCGGGGGGTATTGTCACCAGGTAATCGGTAAGCGCCGGAACGGGCCTGCCGAGGTTTCTGTATATCTTCCACATGGCTTTCATGAATGCATCGTATTGTCCGTCACCTACCGACGTTTCGGAATAGGTCTCACCGTCTATCGACACGCTGAGCGAGGCCACCGGCTTCATCCCGCGTGCAACCGTGAGGTGGTAATTGACCAGGCAGATTGATTGCTCCTTTGATCCATTCCTGAGCACGTCTGAAATGATGTAGGGCAGGTCGCCCGTGGTGACAGTCTCTTTCTGGTCGCCCAGCTCAATGACCCTGCGCGTCACCTTGTCGAGGTCCTCGCGCGACAGGGTGATGCCAAGCTCATCGAGGTTCTTCTTTATGGAGGCCTTGCCTGAAGTCTTGCCCAGGGCGTAACGCCTGAACCTGCCGAACCTCTCGGGCAGAAGCTCATTGAAATAAAGGTCTCCCTTGTCGTCGCCATCGGCATGCACGCCGCAGCACTGGGTAAAGACATATTCGCCGGTAAGCGGCTTGTTCTGAGGAATCCTGATCCCGCTGAACAGCTCGACCATCTTCGAGACCTTTGAAACCTTCGATTCTACAAGGGTGTTCCCGGCTTTAAGGTGGTCGTTCAGCACCCCTATCACACTGGCAAGAGGCACATTCCCAGCACGTTCACCCAGTCCGTTCACGGTGGTATGAACCCCCCTGACACCTGCCTTTACGGCCGATATGACGTTGGCAGTGCCCAGGTCATAGTCATTGTGCGCATGAAAGTCGAAATGGATATCCGGCCATCGCTTAACGGCCCAACTGCAGAACTCCAGGGTCTGGCCGGGGTTCAGTATCCCCAGCGTATCGGGAAGCATGATCCTTTCAACTTTCCTGGTGCTCAGGTATTCGATCATGTTCTCAACATACGCGGGTGAGTGTATCATGCCATTGGACCAGTCCTCCAGGTATACATTCACCTTCAGCCCCCTTCCTGCAGCCTCTTCGATCACACTGTCGATATCGTCAAGGTGCTGCTGCGGTGTTTTGCGCAGCTGCCCCTCGCAATGCTTCAGCGACCCCTTGGTAAGCAGGTTCACAACCCTGACGCCCACTTCACAGGCCCAGTCCAGCGACAGCGTGCCATCGACAAAACCAAGTACCTCGACCCGGTCAAGATAGCCTTTTGCAGCCGCCCATTCGGTGATCCGTTTTACCGCGCGGTACTCTCCCTCCGAAACCCTGGCCGATGCCACCTCAATACGGTTAACCCTGATCTCATCGAGCAGCAGCTGCGCTATTGCAAGCTTTTCACCATCATTGAAAGATACACCCGTGGTCTGTTCACCATCCCTGAGCGTTGTGTCCATTACTTCAACATTTATCATAGCTCTCTTTTTTGCTCCCATTCTACAATTCTTTCCTTCATGCTTAACAGGTAGTCTATGTCGTCGTACCCGTTAAGCAGGCATTTTTTCTTGTATGCACTTATTTCAAAGTTTTCAGACAACCCTCCAGCCTCCAGGCTGACAGACTGTTGTGCCAGGTCAACCCTCACCTTCACCCGCGGGTCTTTCCTTATACGGTCGAAAAGCAGCGACAGGAAATCGCCGGTTACCTGCACCGGCAGCAATCCGTTGTTCAGGGCATTATTCCTGAATATGTCGGCAAAAAAGCTGGAGACCACCACCCTGAAGCCGTAATCCTTTATCGCCCAGGCTGCATGCTCGCGGCTGCTCCCGCTGCCGAAATTTTTTCCGGCGACAAGTATCCTTCCCTCGTACCTATTGTCATTCAACACGAAATCTTCCCTGGGACGCCCGGCATTGTCGTACCTCCAGTCCCTGAAAAGGTTCTCGCCAAACCCTTCACGTGAAGTGGCCTTCAGGAACCTTGCCGGTATGATCTGGTCGGTATCCACATTCTCTGCAGGCAGCGGAACGCATGTTGACACAAGTGTTGTAAATTTATCTAAAGGCATTTCTGATCTTTTTATTATTAATTATAAAAATTCACGCGGATCGGTTACCACGCCAGTGATCGCTGCAGCGGCGGCGGTGAGGGGACTGGCAAGCATGGTGCGTGCACCAGGGCCCTGCCTTCCCTCGAAATTCCTGTTGGAAGTCGAAACCGCATATTTTCCTTCAGGGATCTTATCCTCGTTCATCGCCAGGCATGCTGAACAGCCCGGCTGGCGCAACTCAAACCCTGCCTCTTCAAGGATATCCCGTATGCCTTCCCCGGCAGCCTGCCTTTCAACCTGCCTGCTCCCCGGCACTATCCATGCCGTTACTCCTTCTGCCTTTTTCCTGCCTTTCACAAATTGCGCAAAGCTCCTCATATCCTCTATCCTACCATTGGTGCAGCTGCCTACAAAGACGTAGTCCACTCTCTTGCCCGCCAACGGCTCGCCGGGATTAAACCCCATATAATCGAGCGATTTTCTGAAAGATGCCTCAGATGTGTTACCTGTATCGTCCTTCCGGGGAATAGGGGCAGTGACCGGTATTCCCATACCGGGATTGGTGCCCCAGGTAATCATCGGCTCAATAGCTGCGGCATCAAAATAAAGTTCTTTATCGAAAGACGCATTACTGTCCGATGCAAGTTTTCTCCACCTCTCAACATATCTGTCAAACTCCTTCTCTGCAGGAGCAAATTCCCGTCCCCTGAGATATTCAAAAGTAACCTCGTCCGGGGCTATGAGTCCCCCGCGTGCACCCATCTCAATACTCATATTGCAAATGGTCATCCTGGCCTCCATAGAGAGCGACCGCACCGCTTCACCGCTGTATTCCACGAAATACCCTGTTGCCCCTCCTGTTGATATCTGCGCTATTATGTACAGTATGATATCCTTTGAGGTAACCCCTTTTCCGGGAACACCGTCAATATTGATCCTCATGGTTTTAGGACGTGCCTGCATTATGCACTGGCCGGCGAGAACCATCTCCACCTCGCTGGTGCCTATGCCGAAAGCGATGCTGCCGAAGGCGCCGTGGGTCGATGTGTGGCTGTCGCCGCAGACTATCGTCATGCCGGGCTGTGTTATACCCAGCTCGGGACCGATCACATGGACAATTCCGTTATAGGCATGATTCAGCCCGTAAAGGGTGATGCCATGCTCGCTGCAGTTCTCTGCCAGTTTTTCTACCTGAACCCTGCTAAGCTCCTCCTGGATGGGCAGGTGCTGATTGGTTGTCGGTACGTTGTGATCGGCCGTGGCCACCGTATTGGCCGGACGGAATACCTTTATACCTCTCCTTTTAAGTCCCCCGAACGCCTGGGGACTGGTAACCTCGTGGATAAAGTGCCTGTCGATATACAGCACATCGGGACCTTCGGGAACGGTGCTTACCACATGATCGTCCCATATCTTGTCAAATGTCGTCTTGCTGCTCAATGTTCAATGGTTTTAACTTTTTGTCCAACTATGATATTTTTCCTATTGCATCGAGGAATGCCTCCACGGATGCGGTAACGATATCGGTATGGGCCGAAAAGCCGTAATAGTTGTCACCCTTGTGCTCTATCTGCACGTGGACCTTCCCGAGATCGTCGCTGCCCCTGGTGATGGCCTGTATAAGAAACTCCTCGAGTCGCACCCTCCTTTTTACAAGGTTCTTGACGGCGGTGAATGAGGCATCAATAGGGCCATTACCGGAAGCGGTCTCGGTAAAGACGTCGCCCTTGAAGCTTACCTGCACCGTTGCCGTGGGGATGGTGGACTTGCCGCACATCACCTGGAGGGAGACAAGCTCAATGGGCGGCTTACCTTTCTTCTCCCTGCCCGCAAGGATCTCAAGATCCTCATCGCCGATATCCTTTTTCCTGTCTGCCAGGTCAAGGAACCGGCTGTATACATCTTCCATCTCTTCGTTACCGAACTCGTAGCCCAGTATCTGAAGACGGTGCTTCAGGGCTGCCCTTCCGCTGCGTGCGGTAAGCACTATGGCGGACTCTTTGACGCCGACTTCTGCAGGATCAATGATTTCGTAGTTTTGCCTGTCTTTCAGCACACCGTCCTGGTGAATGCCGGAAGAATGGGCAAAGGCATTGCGGCCGACTATCGCTTTGTTCGGCTGTACCGGCATGCGCATAAGGGTAGACACCAGCTTGCTTGTTCTCATGATCTGCTGTGTGTCGACACCCGTTTCATAGTCAAGCGTATGATGGCTTTTCAGCGCCATGACTACCTCTTCAAGAGATGTGTTGCCGGCCCGTTCGCCAATGCCGTTTATGGTGACCTCCACCTGGCGGGCACCGTTAATGACACCTGATAACGTATTGGCCGTGGCCATGCCGAGGTCATTATGACAATGTGTTGATATCACCGCCTTGTCGATGTTGGGCACATTATTCACCAGGAAGGCTATCTTTTCGCCGTACTCGCCGGGCAGGCAGTATCCCGTGGTATCGGGAATATTGACAACAGTGGCGCCAGCCTTTATAACGGCCTCGATAACCCTTGCGAGGTATTCGTTTTCGGTCCTCCCGGCATCCTCGGCGTAAAACTCTACATCGTCGACAAATTTCCTTGAAAGCTTTACCGCGGCAACGGCTCTTTTGAGTATATCTTCCCTGTTCGAGTTCAGTTTATTCTTTATGTGGAATTCAGAAGTGCCGATGCCTGTATGTATTCTCTTCCTTTTGGCAAACTTCAGTGAATCGGCCGCAACCTCAATATCCTTATCAACTGCTCTTGTAAGGGCACAAACAACCGGTTTTTCAACTGTTTTGGATATTTCCACAACTGAGTTGAAATCACCGGGTGAAGAGATAGGGAACCCGGCTTCAATAATATCGACTCCAAGCTTTTCAAGCTGCCTGGCAATCTCAATCTTTTCTATGGTGTTGAGCTGGCAGCCCGGGACCTGTTCACCGTCTCTCAGCGTGGTATCAAAAATGTGAATCTTTTTGTCCATATCAGAATCTGTTTTATTGGTTACAATTTTATGGTTCTTTTATCTTTTCTTTAAGTGTATTATAGGTTTTCGGGACGCAGTTTTCTGACCTCGGCACCGGCCCTCCACATCTCAGAGTCACGCAGCTCGCCAAGCTCCTTTTCAAGTCCGGTCCTGTAATCGGGTTTTGAATTTGCCTCGATGGCCTTGCGGGCCTCGTTGCCTTTGGCCACCTCCGAATAGAGCTCCCGGAAAACCGGCAGGTTGGTGTCCCTGAATTTTTTCCACCAGTCCAGCGCACCCCGCTGGGCAGTGGTCGAACAGTTAGCATACATCCAGTCCATTCCGTTCTCTGCAACCAGTGGCATAAGGCTTTGGGTAAGCTCCTCAACAGTCTCGTTGAAAGCTTCTGACGGCGAGTGGCCGTTTTCACGCAAAACCTGGTACTGTGCAGCGAACAATCCCTGGACTGCTCCCATCAGCGTACCCCTTTCGCCTGTCAGATCGCTGTAAACCTCCTTTTTGAAAGTGGTTTCAAACAGATATCCGCTGCCAACCCCTATGCCGAGAGCAATGACCCTCTCCTCTGCCCTGCCTGTTGCATCCTGGAATATGGCATAGCTGCTGTTAAGTCCCCGTCCCTCCAGAAACATCCTGCGGAGACTGGTACCCGAGCCTTTGGGAGCGACAAGCACTACATCAACATCTTTGGGGGGGATTATCCCTGTCTGCTCCTTATAGGTAATGCCGAACCCGTGTGAGAAATAGAGCACCTTGCCGGGAGAGAGGTTTTTTTTCACCGCCGGCCACAGCGCTATCTGGCCTGCATCTGAAAGCAGGTACTGTATTACCGTGCCCTTTTCCAGGGCTGCCTCTATAGGGAAGAGGTTTTTGCCGGGTTCCCAGCCGTCAGCAACAGCTTTTTCCCAGGTTTTGGATTCTTTCCTCTGACCCACTATCACATTGAAGCCATTGTCTTTGAGGTTCAGTGCCTGTCCGGGTCCCTGCACCCCGTAACCTAACACGGCAATGGTCTCGTCTTTCATTACTTCAAGCGCCCTGGACAGGGGAAACTCTTCACGGGTTACTACATTTTCAGTTACTCCGCCAAAATTGATCTGTGCCATAGTTCTGTTTTATTGGTTTTTAAAATGTTGTATATATTCATTCGTTTTAAATCCTCATGTCACGGACTTGCACGGCGCAATGACGGGGGGTTCAGTTTCCTGGATTAACGCCATTTTTTGCAAGTTTGCGCAGGTAGCTGTTCAGCGGCTCCTTCTTCAGCTTGTTCACGGCTACCCGCCCTGACCTGGTAAACTGGGTGACCCCGTAAGGGTCAAGCTTGTTGAAAAGCTCCTGAGTCTCGTTCTTGTGGCCGGTCTTCTCAATGACGGTATATTCGGGCGTCATCTCCAGGATTCTTGCACCGAACTGGCGTACCAGCTTTTCGACCTCGTTCCCTTCGAAAAGCGAGGCTGTAGGTACCCTGTATAGGGCTATCTCCTGGTAGACTATCTCATCCTGCGAGAAATAGTAAGCTTTCAGGATGTCGATGCGCTTCTCGATCTGACGCACGAGTACGTCAATCTCCTCTTTCGTGGCATAAACCACGACAGTGAACTTGTGTATGCCTTCTATGGCCGACTCCGACGTGGTAAGACTCTCTATATTGATGTGCCTTCTCGTAAAAACCGAGGTGACCTGGTTCAGTATGCCGACACGATTTTCGGTATATACGGTAACAGTGAACTCCTGCTTCATTGTGTTGTTATTTGTAATTAACTGGTTTGCATTGTTATGTATCTCCTCCGCCCGGCCGGCAGTAAGGCGCCGGCTCATGGGAGATGCTGTTATTCAAGTATTATCTCATCGACTGAGCCCCCTGCCGGCACCATCGGGAAAACATTGCCCTCTTTCTCGACGGCAACCTCGAGCAGGAACGGGCCTTCAGCGCTGACCATCTTTTTTACCGCCTTGTCCAGCTCCTCACGCCTGGTCACCTTGACCGCGGGCACGTAGTACCCTTTGGCAATTGTCTGGAAGTCGGGATTTATGAGGGAGGTATGTGCATAACGGTGGTCAAAGAAGAGCTCCTGCCACTGCCTTACCATTCCCAGGAAGTTGTTGTTGAGCAGTACTATTTTTACGGGTACCTTGGACTGGTATATGGTGCCCAGCTCCTGGATCGTCATCTGGAACCCTCCGTCACCCACAAAGAGGCAGACCGGCCGGCCGGGCATTGCCAGCTTGGCCCCGATGGCAGCCGGCAGTCCGAAGCCCATCGTACCGAGTCCCCCGCTGGTGATTACCGAACGTGACTGCCTGAATTTGAAATATCTCCAGGAGATCATCTGGTGCTGACCCACATCGGTCACCATGATGGCGTCGTCATCATAGGCATCGGAAACCCTTCTAACAACTTCTGCCATGGTGATCTCGGGCTTGTCGGGGTAAATTTCCCTTTCAACAAGCCGCTTGTACTCAACCCTGTCGCATGCCCTGAACTCCTCAACCCAATTGCCGTGGTCGTTTTTGCTCACCTTTCCGGTAAGCATGGGCAGACTCTCCTTAACATTCCCGAGAAGTGGCACATCGGCATGGATTATCTTGTTGATCTCGGCAGGGTCTATCTCCATATGGATCACCCTGGCGCTGGTGGCATACCTCTTCGGATCGGCAGTCACACGGTCGTCAAACCTCATTCCTATGGCAATCACCAGGTCGCTTTGATTCACCATTACATTGGGACCATAGTTACCATGCATACCAAGTCCCCCCACATTAAGGGGATGACCGGAGGGTATGGCAGACAATCCCAGGAGCGTTTGCGCTGCCGGTATGCCCGTCTTTTCAAGAAATTCTATCAGCTCCTTTTCGGCACCTGCAAGCACCACACCCTGTCCGACCAGGGCCATTGGCCTGGAGGATAGGTTTATGAGCCTTGCGGCCTCTTCTATCAGTCCGGGATCAACCGAAGGATACGGGGTGTAGCTTCTGACAGATGTCACCGGCTTATAGCTGTAATCCAGTGAACCGAACTGTGCATCTTTCGTGATATCCAGCAATACCGGTCCGGGACGCCCGGTACGGGCTATGTAGAAAGCCCGTGCAATCGCCCACGGGATCTCTTCGGCGCGTGTTATCTGGTAGTTCCATTTGGTAACCGGCTGGGTCACACCAACCACATCGACCTCCTGGAAGGCATCGGAACCCAGCAACACCGATCCCACCTGTCCGCTTATGACAACCACGGGTGTAGAATCGATCATTGCATCGGCAATACCTGTAACCGCATTGGTAGCGGCCGGACCAGAGGTCACCAGGCACACGCCAACCCTTCCTGAGGCACGTGCGTATCCCTGGGCGGCATGTACCGCTCCCTGCTCATGTCTTACCAGGATATGGTTAATCTTTTCCCGGTATGAGTAGAGTGCATCGTAAACCGGCATGATCGCACCGCCGGGGTAACCGAATATCAGGTCGACGCCTTCGCGGACGAACGATTCCATTACCGCCTCCGAACCTGTCATCTTAACAGTCTCTTTTTTCTGATCTTCCATCAATAATTCATTTTGTTTTTGCATGGCTGTAATTATTGTTGCTGCCTGTACTCCAGGCCTGAATTCTCATTTTCATGGCTGCAGGCAGTATTACCTGCACCGGTAAGCATTCTTACGGCTCCCCTGTCGGCCGACGACACTACCGAGGCATAAAGCCTGAGCGATAAAGAGACATTCCTCTTTCGCACGGCGGGGGTAAATGCATCAGCGTTACGCTGCAGCTCCTCTTTGCGCCGGGCTGAGAGCTCCTGATCAGGCACACCTGCATTTATCTCCCTTCCTGGTATATCGATCACTATCCTGTCGCCGTCCCTTAAAAGAGCAAGAGGGCCTCCTGCGGCAGCCTCGGGCGAAACATGTCCGATTGACAGTCCGCTTGTACCCCCCGAGAACCGACCGTCGGTGACAAGGGCACATGAGGCGCCCAGTTGCGCGGACTTAAGATATGAAGTGGGATAGAGCATCTCCTGCATGCCCGGTCCGCCGCGTGGTCCTTCATACCTTATGATCACCGCCTCTCCTGCCTTTATATCACCATCAAGTATTGCCCTGCATGCATCATCCTGCGATTCAAATACCCGGGCAGGACCTTCAAAGTGAAGCAACTCCGGGTCAACACCGGACGTTTTCACTATACACCCGCAGGGTGCGATATTGCCGTAAAGAACTGCAAGTCCCCCATCAACTGACCATGCACTGGAAACGGACCTTATACAACCATTCTCACGGTCAAGGTCAAGGTTCTCGTAAACGGTACGTTGCGACCCCAGCACCAGGTTATGAAAGCCGCCGGGTGCGCTTGCGTATATGTCCCACGCCTTCTGTATGGCCGACGACGACTTCAGGTCGTAATCCCTCAGCGCATCGCCAAGGGTGGGATAGTCTATTCGGGGCACATCCGTATCAATCAGCCCTGCATCGCGGAGTGCAGCCATGATACCGAACACGCCTCCCGCCCGGTTTACATCCTCTACATGGTAGCTGCTGCTGGGCGCCACCTTGCACAGTACAGGCGTTGTGCGCGAAAGCCTGTCGATATCCTTCATGGTAAAATCAACTCCGGCTTCATGAGCGATAGCCAGGAGATGGAGAACGGTGTTTGTCGATCCTCCCATGGCAATATCGAGCCTCATAGCATTGAGAAAGGCATCGCGAGTTGCTATGGACCTGGGCAGGACGGTCTCATCGCCGCTGCCATAATACCTCTCCGCCAGCGAAACTATAAGCGAGGCTGCCTCCTCGAAAAGCGATAAACGGTTGACGTGGGTGGCAACCACCGTACCGTTCCCCGGAAGGGCAAGTCCGATAGCCTCATTAAGACAGTTCATCGAATTGGCTGTGAACATACCCGAACAGGATCCGCAGGTGGGACAGGCATTTTTTTCGATATCATATAAGTCCTCGTCAGCAGCCGAAGGGTCGGCCGCGGCGACCATGGCATCGACCAGGTCAACTGCCCTGCCGCGGTGCCTGCCAGCCTCCATGGGTCCGCCACTGACAAACACGGTCGGAATGTTCAGCCGCATGGCTGCCATCAGCATGCCAGGGGTTATCTTGTCGCAGTTGCTTATGCATACAAGTGCATCGGCACAATGTGCGTTGACCATATATTCAACGCTGTCGGCTATAAGCTCGCGCGACGGCAGCGAATAGAGCATTCCATTATGTCCCATGGCAATGCCGTCGTCAACTGCAATGGTATTAAACTCGGCAGCAAAGCATCCCTGTTTCTCTACAAGTTTCTTCACTTTCTGCCCGATATCATGCAGGTGCGCATGGCCTGGAACAAATTGTGTGAATGAATTTGCAATGGCCACGACAGGTTTGCCCATCTGTTCATGCCTCATCCCGTTTGCCCTCCAGAGGCTTCTTGCGCCGGCATTAAGTCTGCCCCGGGTAGTGGTGTCGCTTCTCAGTTTCCGCTGCATAGCCATTTAACTTAAAAAGCCCCCTCACTTTTGAAGTGAGAGGGCTTTGTTGTTTTTTATATTGTGACTATACAAACATCGGTCTCACTTCTTCCCGTGACAGGTAAGAATAATAAAGATGATCGATGTTAGCATGTGTCGCATATGTTTTATAACATAAATTCGGGACAAATGTAGGAATTATTAATTAAGTTCAAAGAGAATTCATGAAAAAAATCATATTTTTTCGTTATTTCTTTCACCGGCCCTGTATTCACCAAGTATCTGCAGCTTGTCAATCAACGGCTTTACAGCCTCAAGCGATTTTTTGTACATTGACACGTCGTCGTACAGCAGGTCCAGGTAAAAGAAATACTCCCATTCCTTTCCAACTACAGGCAGTGACTGTATCTTGGAGAGATTTATGCGGTAGAAGGCAAAAACGGAAAGGACCTGTGAGAGGCTGCCCACTGCGTGGGGAAGCGTAAAGCAAACTGATGCCTTATCAGTATGTTTGCCCTTGTCATCAATTCCGGGTTCGGTAACATGTTCAGCGACAGGTTCGGCTATCAGGAACCTTGTGAAGTTCCGCTTGTTGCTCTCGATACTTGCGGCAATGATCTCCAGTCCGTACATCCCGGCAGCCAGATCACTGGCGAGTGCTGCCACCCCGGTCTTGCGGTTCTCGCTGATCCATTTTGCACTTAGTGCGGTATCGATCGACTCAATCACCTTCACTCCCCTGCTGCGCATAGGCGCAAGATATTCCTGGCACTGCAGGATCGCCATAGGATGCGAATGTACCTGGGTGATATCCTCCTGTTTTTGTCCCGGCAGTCCGATCAGGTTCTGGACGATCCTGAGGTACACCTCACCAGTTACAGTCAATCCGCTGCCACTGAGCAATGCATAATTGGGTATAAGCGATCCTGCAACCGAATTCTCAATGGCCACTACTGCTGCATCCGAACCGCCGCCTGCCACCGAATCGAACAGGTCTATAAATGTGTCGCACGGCACAATGGTCAGTTCCCTGTCACTGTAATATTTCCTGGCGGCAATCTCATGGAACGCCCCGTAACCGCCCTGGATGGCGACCCTTAATGTACGCTTCTTCTTGTCTTGCTCTGTCATGGTTACTCAGGTTTTGGTTAAAAAAAAGTCCCGGAGATCCGGGACTTTCCAAACAATATTGTAAACAGCAATATCACAGTCCCTTTTCCGGATCGCTCCTGAAAAAGAAAAAGAAAAAGCTGTTGTTGATAGTTATCATCATATCCGGCAAATATAATCAAAAAACTTATTTTTGAAACAACAATATAATACAACTGCTGTTTTTAATTTACAGCGAAATATTATTTTCGGCAATTCGTCAACTCATTCCGGAAGGGGAAAAGTGCAGGATAATAAAAAACACAAATCGCCATCAATTATGGCTCTGGCAGGCAATACCGGTAACATCAGGATATTTCGTTCGCTTCGCGTGCAAGTCGCTGCAATCTTTACCTGGTTTCTCCTCTTATCAGTCATATTCGCCCCTTCCTGCTCTAAACAGACCGGCCCAGTTATCATTGCAACCGGCGTTATAAGCGAGATCACCTCCTCCACAGCAGTAAGCGGAGGCACCATAGTTTACGGCGATAATAATGGTATAACGGGGCGGGGACTGGTATGGGATACGTTGCCCGACCCTTCAGTAAGCAGGCATGCAGGCAAGCTGAACTCAGAGGGGAGCGACCCTGTGTTCAGGATGGAGATTCAGGGACTCCGGCCGGAGACTGTCTACTATGTAAGGTCATGGGCATCCCACAGTGGCGAGGTGGCATACGGCAATGAGTTCCGGTTCAAAACATTCTGGGGATCGGTGACTGATATCGACGGCAACACCTACAATACCCTAAGGGCGGCCGGACTGGAATGGACCGCCGCCAACCTGTCTGTTTCAAGATATAACAATGGTGACGTAATACCCAACCCGGAAGGGGTGCATGAATGGAGGTCGGCAACAGAAGGTGCATGGACATACTATTTTCACGATGATAAGCTAGGTGAGGTCTACGGCAAGCTTTACAACTTCCATGCGGTTGCAGATGAGAGGGGCATTTGTCCGGCCGGCTGGGAGGTACCATCAGACAGACACTGGCAACGGCTTGAAACGGAGCTTGGCATGTCAGCCGCAGATGCCGGGAGTACCGGGTTGAGGGACAGGTATGCAGGAGGCAGCCTGAAGGCAACGGGTACAGTTTACTGGCGGGATCCCAATACACTGGCGACTGACCGGATTGGCTTCTCAGCACTGCCCGGAGGGTACAGGCATCCTGACGGCAGGTCATACATGCTTAGAAGGTCTGCCAATTTCTGGACATCCACCACTGCTGGAGAAGGACATGCATGGTACAGGAATATCAGCAGCAGCAACGGGGGAGTATACAGGCACATGTTCATGATCAACAGCGGCTTCTCGGTTCGTTGCATCAGGCAGGGCGATTAGTTTCCGGGAATTTTCGTATTTTTGTTTCATTCAGCATGAACATTTCCAGGATAAAAACCCTAAAATAAAAAGTTTATGAGCCAGAAAAAGAGAAACGTATTATCAAGGCGTGATTTTATGCGGCTTTCTGCAGCTGCTGCGGCCGGCATGACCATTATGCCGGCACTCTCATGCAGCGTGGACAGATTTCCTGCCCCGCTGAAAAGAAGATTTGGAAGAATAAACTTTGATGTAACAAGCATGGCACTCGGGGGACAGGGTTCCATTCAGTGGACCCCTGATGACGTCAACCCCGTTGACATCATTCTTAAGTCATTTGACCTTGGCATCAACTACTACGACACCTCCAACGTTTACGGCCCGAGCCAGCTCAATTTCGGGAAGGCTTTCAGGAAGCTCGACCTTGTCCCCGGAATGGAAGGATACAACAGCCAACTGAGGGAATCGATATTCCTTACGACAAAGACCATGATACGCTGGGCAAAGGGCGGTTATCCCGAACTCCCCAACGTAAGGAACAGCAGCCAGGGTGATCATGGCGAGGGTGCGGTTGCCGATCTCAAAAGATCACTCTCGCAGATGTTCGGCAACGACGACGGGACATACCCCGAAGGTGCATATGTAGATATGATAATGATACATAACCTGGTCGATTTTGAGGAGGTGGATGTGGTATATCAGGGACTGGAAACACCGCTGGACAAGGATGGCAATTTCGGGGCCCTGGTAGCACTGAGGGACTACCGCGACGGCACCAATATTACCGGACTGAACCCGAAACACGAAAAGCTTGTCCGCCACCTGGGTTTCTCGGGCCATCACAATGCCCCTGCAATGATCGACATGATACAACGTGACAAGTGGGATCTGCTTGATGGCATGCTGGTAACTATAAACGTTAACGACAGGCGCTACCTGAACATGCAGTACAACGTGATACCCGTCGCACAGGCGAGGAACATAGGCGTTATCGGCATGAAGGTATTCGCCGACGGGGCAATGTACACCAAGGAGCCCGGATGGTCAAGGGTTCCCGACGACGTGGTAAGGATAATAGGAACCGAGTCAGTTCCCAGTAAACCGCTTATTGAGTATGCACTTACAACACCCGGAGTACATACACTTATCGTGGGAATAGGCGAAATCAACGAAGACCCGCTGAAATGCCAGCTCGTTCAGAATTACTATGCCGCGCAGATAGAGGCTGATGCCCTGTCGGTGCAGGAAAGAAGGGAACTTGAGAAGATCGGGGAAAGGGCCCGTGGAGGCGAGACCAACTATTTCCAGATGGCTGATCGGGGACTTACACCACCGAGGAATGCAAAACTTGAAAAGACCGACAGGATAAAGCTCTCCTGGGAAACCAGCTATGCGGGAGATGAACCGGTTACCCACTATGAGATACTGAGGGACGGCGAGCTGCTGGAAACCGTCCGGCATAAGCCGCAGGTCTCAAAAGTGCCTTTCAGCTTTGAAACACCTGACGGAAAAGAGTTTAAAATAGTTGCTGTTGATGCCGCCGGAAGAAAATCGGCAACTGAAGCGTTGACAGTATAGCGAGGCTCATGGCACTGAAAACTGATGTCTTAAATCCAACTGAGAGCCGGTATCAGATGATGGCGGCTTTCAGTTTATTGTTTATATTATCTATTTCAACCATTAATCTGATGGCAGCACCAGAGGCTCAGAGCAGCAGTAAAACGAGTTACCTTGAAATCCTGCCTGTAACCGATTTTGAGGTTACGGGAGACGGCAGCTCTCCTGAGTGGAACAGGGCAGAGTGGGAGATCATCCCCCAAAGGTCGAATGACAGGATCAGCTACGAAACCCGGCTGAAAGCCCTCTATTCCCCGAAAGGGATATATTTTCTATTCCACTGCGAAGACAAGGTGATAAATGCAACCATGCAGGGCGATAACCTCAACCTCTGGGAAGAGGATGTGGTAGAGGTATTCCTGATGCCTGAAGAAGATTACCCCGTATATTTTGAATACCAGATTTCGCCGCTTAACCAGGAGCTGACACTGCTTATACCAAATGTTGACGGAGACCGGCGTTTCCTGGGCTGGCTGCCGTGGAACTATGAGGGAGACAAGAGGACACGCCGCCAGACCACAATTCATAAAGATGTTGAGGGGAACGTGACAGGATGGACGGCCGAGTTCTTTATCCCCTTTAAGCTGATGGATCCGCTTGTTATTGAACCCCCGGAACCGGGCACAGAATGGAGGGCAAACTTCTACAGGCTCGACTACGATGAGGGACCGGCCAGGTTCTCATGGCAGGAGACCGATGTCCATTTCCATGAGCCGCATAATTTCGGAACCATCATATTCAGGTAACGTGACAGCCTGAGCCCGGATGATTGACTCAGCCAACTGATTACCCGAGCCTGACAGAGTACTGACCTGAAAACAAACTCACTGTTAATGCACCTGAAAATTTCCATTTCGCTCCTGCTGCTGCTTTTCAGCATCAAAACAACATCTGCACAGACCGGCACAGCAATTCCTGCCGCTTACACCAAAGACCTGATCGTTATCGACGGAAGCCTCGATGAAGATGACTGGGAAAAGGCTGAGGTGATAACCGGCTTTATCAGGCTGGAACCCTCGGAGGGATCACCCGCGTCAAGAAAGACCGAGGTGCGCATACTATTTGGCGAAGACGACCTTTATATAGGTGCCAGGATGTACGATGACCCTGAAGAGGTTGAGAATATTCTCGGCAGAAGGGATGAGTTTAACAGGGCGGACTGGTTCATGATATCGATCGACTCCTATTTCAACCGCAGGACGGCCTATACATTTGCGGTCAATGCCGCCGGCGTGCAGCTAGATGGCCAGCAAGGCGGAAGGAGGGTCTATACTACCGGACTTTTTGACGGACTCGACACCTCATGGGACGCCATCTGGTTTTCGGCTGTAAGCATAACCGAAGATGGCTGGGTTGCTGAATTGCGCATCCCCTACAGCATGCTCCGTTTTCCCGGGGCAGAGGAGCAAACCTGGGGCGTACATTTCACAAGGCGCATACCACGGCTGGGTGAGATCTCGGAGTGGCCGTATATACCCCGTACCGAGAGAGCGAACCTGGTTGCCAGGTACGGGCAGATAACCGGTATACGCGATCTTGAGCCAAGAAGAAATATCCAGGTCCGCCCCTATATTCTTTCGGGTGTTGATTTCTTCGAAAACCCGGCAGAACCGGGAAGGGGAACACACGACACTAGATTTGATATAGGCGGCGACATAAAGGTCGGCCTGGGTACCAACATAATGATGGATGCCACTATAAATCCGGATTTCGGACAGGTTGAAGCCGACCCGGCAGTGCTCAACCTGACGGCATTTGAAACATTCTTCAGAGAAAGACGCCCGTTCTTTATTGAAGGGGCCGACATCTTCCATTTCGGGATCGGCATAAGCAGTCTGTTTTATTCACGAAGGATCGGGGCTCAGGATCCGATATCGGGAGCGGCAAAAGTATCAGGACGCTCTGAAGGGGGGCTGTCATTCGGGATACTGGGCGCAACGGCGGGCCGGAACTTCAACCCGTCCCACAATTACGGCGTGGTGCGGGCCACACAGCAGATAGGGCAGTATTCGTCAGCCGGCGGCATCATCACAGCCTATCACAGTCCCCGTCAGGATGGCATAGGATGGCAGAGCATGACCGGGGGAGCGGACTGGGACGTGAGGTTTGGCGGCAACAGGTACAGCTTCGAGGGAATAACCGCTTTCGCGGAAAGAAGATCAATTGTTCCCGGGCGGGATGATGAGAGCGGGTTCATGAGCGGACTTGTAATGAGGAAAAGGGAGGGGACGGTGGACGGCCATATCACGTACCTTGTCTTTTCAGACCGCTATAATCCCAATGATATAGGGTGGACCAGCTTTGAGCGGAACTTTCACGAGATCTGGCCGGGACTGAATTACAATATAAACGACGGCCAGCCCTTCGGACCATTCCAGAGGGCCCAGGTCAGCATGTCAGGGCGGCAGAGATTTTCATATGTTGAAGGGTGGAACATGGGTGACTTTCTAAGCCTGAGGTCAGAATGGGTGACCAGGGGGTTTCAGAGGATAAGGTCCGGTGTAGCCTTTTCTGAGATCATGGGAGGTTATGATATATGGGAGACGCGGGGACTTGGCAGATGGGCGAGGCCCCATCATGTTGCCGTAACCCTGGTATATAATTCAGATGAACGGGAGAGCTGGATGTTGACGCCGGAGGCAGGCTACAAGGTATTCGGCGACGGGGGAAAGGTGTACAACCTTGCGCTGGGCGGCAAAATTGATTTAGGAACACGATTCTCGTTTACCGGAGGTATTGACGGGGAATGGGAACGCTCCTACACAGCCTGGGCCTCAAATGAAACATTCACCAGAACCAACGGGCAATGGGCAATAGGAAATATTTCAGCTCCCCCGGAAGCATTGACGTCCGGAGACTTCACCGGGTTTGATGACGGGGGGCTTCTGGATCAAATAACCGGGAGGGTTGATGAGCATTTAAACGGGTACTGGTACCTGCCCCTGTTTGGTGAACGCGACACCAGGGCGCTGGACCTGACCCTGAGAAGTGCAGTTACACTAACAAGTAACCTCTCCTTCCAGCTCTATACACAGATGTTCCTGGCCAAGGGAACTTATGATAATTTCAGTATCCTGGTCAGTCCCGATGAACTTGCCGGGTTTGATCCTTTCCCGAAAAAGAGGGACTTCAGTTACCGGAACCTCCAGTCCAATTTCGTGACCCGCTGGGAATACCGCCCGGGGTCAACGCTTTACCTTGTATGGAGCCACAGCCGGAGGAAAAGGGATGAGATGAACCCCCTGGCGCCATGGGGAGCATCACCATATGACAGTCCGCTGGGCAAACAGGTAGGCGACCTCTTCGCCGTCTTCCCGCACAACACCATCATGCTAAAGTTCAATTATGCCTTTTTCTGATATTAAACAAGCCTCATCACCCTGTCTACAGCATCATCAACCTCTTCGGGGGACTCCATACCAAGGGTTATGCAGTGTACATTCGGACTTTTTGTAACGTACTCAATTGATCTCTGCCGTTCCTCAACAGAGGTGTTGTCACCATTTCCGAAGATCTTCATGCCGATGATACCCTTACCGTTCTTCCTTGCGGTTTCAAGAAGGCCCATAACATCTTCAGGGGTGCCGTCCATATGAGTTCCAAACGGGTTGATCCGGGCAAGTATCACATCTACCCAGGGGTCATTGACTGCAGCCTTCATGGCATCCCAGTCGTGACATGAAACCCCGACGGCTTTGATCGCTCCCTGTTGCTTTGCCTTAGAGAAACCGTCAATGATCTCCTGTGATGTCTCCTGCCAGTCGCCCCTCATAAGGCAATGCATAAGAACAATATCAAAATAATCACTTCCTGTCTCCAATCTGAACCTGTCAAGGGTCTTTTCGACCGGCTCGGTCTTGTACCAGCTTGTATCGGTCGTCCAGATCTTGGTAAGCAGTGTTGTCTCCTCCCGCGGAACCTCCTTCAGCACTTCACGGACATAAGTATGTGAACCGTAGGTGTCGGCCATGTCAAAAAACTTCAACCCACGGTCAAAAGCGTGACGTGCAAGCTTGACAAACCCACGCGTACCGAGCCTCGTCTGGTTTGACTGACTTCCCCCGGCATGCGAACCAGTTCCGAAAGCAATTCGCGGAACCATCAGTCCGCTTTCGCCCAGGGCTACCTCATCCACTCCTGCCCTGACGACAGGATTGTAGCTGATATTGAAAAGCCCTGCCCCAATGGCAGCGGCACCTGCAAGACCGGTATGCAAAAACTGCCGGCGGTTGATCTTTGCCATGATAAAGATTATTTAATGAGCATCCAGAAAATAACTACACGTAAATTTCAATGAGCTAAAATAGGAAAATTATTTTATTTCATCCAACGTATTTAAATATATGCATCATTAAAATAAGGTGTCAGTACTTCAAAATCTTATGTACTGATTTCAACCGGTTATCCTCAAGTATCCGCAAAACGTAGATCCCAACAGGCATAGCTGAAATATCCAGTCGTACATCGCCCGGGAGGTTTCCTTCCCTGAGGGCAACACCCCTGATATCAAGAAGTTCAAAATGAAGTCCGGTTGCCGTGCCGGTTATTATGTTTATTATGTCCCGTGCGGGGTTCGGATAAACCTGCACTTCGACTGCCGGTTGTGCAGGTGTCAGGCCGGTATCAGGATCCGTGTATTCATAGTCACATGACTCCGCAATACCGGTGGAATAGAACCCGAGTTCAGCGTCTTCATAACATCTCAGCCCCCCGGATATCGGGCCATCATATTGTAAAGTGCTGTATGGCGTATAATTGAACATATAATGGATGTCGCCTATTTTCTCGATGATGGTAGAACTGTAAGGCTGTGAATGCTCAACAGAAACCATCTGATAGGTAACATGCAGCTCCTTGAGCATTTGATCGTTTATCTCAATCCAGGAGACTGAATCAACAGTTACTCTGATTGTATCACGTTTATTGTCATTATGGGTATCCAGCACCTCAAATTTCCAGTACTCACCTTCCCCCTTTGTCAGATCATAGAGGATTTGGAATTTTTCAAATGTCTCATCCCAGAAATATACTACACTGTCCTCCTGGTACATATATTCAATATCAGGCCGCCCGGTATATTCAAGATTTTTCTCCTTCTCAAGTATCCTGCACTCAATGCCATCAACTATCGTATCACCCGTTGCAATTATCTTCAGGTATGAAATATCATCCGAATACATGGGATTGTGTTTGGTATAATACCAGGTGGCCCCAACCGGGGCAAAATCGGGTGCTTCGGGCTCCGGGTCGGGGTCGGGCTCCGGATCAGGTTCGGGTTCTTCATCTGGCTCGGTTATATCAACAAATTCGACCCTGTCAATATAAATGCAGGGCTGGCCATTGCCTGCATAAAATTTCAGTTTGGCGGTTGCATCAGTGACCGACGGCGAAAACACCCGGCTGAATTCCTGTACCTCTGCCGTAAGATCAAAGGACCTCTGATAATGAGTTGTCCACGGACTTCCTTCCTGCTGTACAGCAACATCCATAACCCGGTTAGTGTCGGCTTTTGCCATAAAAGCGATCCTGTACTGCCTTCCGGCCTCGAAGGGCGCATTCTGCCGTACCTGGATGTGCCAGTTGGCAGTGCCTGGATTGACCGGACATATTCTCAAAGCATTGGATCCTGACATTTCTGCCCCGGTAACAACTTCCATCGTGGCGTGGGCATCGAAATGAAGCTGGATATCCCATCCCGTTGTGCCGTAGTTAAACTCTCCGTTGTATATCAGGTTACTATCCGGTTCATGTTCAATTCCGTAATGAGGATAACCGGTATCAGGCTGTTCATCCATATATTCCTCCAGCCATAGCATGGCGGGCCTTTTAGTGCCATCACTGTTTATCAGGCCTGTGCCCTCCCGCCAGGTCTGCCCGGTCACATATCCCCACAGGGTGATGCCCGCAACAGCAGGATGCTCCCAGAAGACCGGGAAAGTACGCTGATAGCTGAAAAGCTGGGATGCATCATCATTTGAGCTGCCCCTCAGATCCAGCTCGGTTACGTATACTGGTATACCACCCGATGCCATCAGGTCAATTCGCGATTTCAGTGTATTTGGCCGGGTCGCCATCTGGTCAACATTGAAATAATGGGCCTGCGTACCAAATCCGTCTATCAGTCCCCTGTCCCTTAGTACTCTCACCAGTCCGAGCATCTCATTGATGGCAGTTGCATCATTTTCCAGACCGTAGTCATTAAGAACAAGCTTTGCATCGGGAAAATAGTGCCGGGCCTTCTCAAATATCCATATCTGCCAGTCATAGCCGGTCTCTCCGGCACCACCGAGTGCATCCCTGAAGTAAACCGTGCCGGCAGCATGTGTCCGGAGCTGTTCATTAAGAACATCAACCTGGTCAATCATCGGGTACCTGTCTGCCACTGCAGCCATATACTCCTCAAGCTCCTGCTGAAACTCCTCCGGCTCAAGTTCCGTAATCCATTGAGGATACTGGCTGCCCCAGGCAATCGCATGATACCTGTACATCATATTGTGGTGATATGCATGATTATAGGCATAGTCAGCCTGCGTCCAGTTCATGACATCACGGGTGCCTTCCACAACCCCCCACTTGGCACCATTCTCTGCCGTTACCCCGTTCCATAACTCATTGAAATCACTTCGTATGCCATGATGGCCTATAATATTGCCAAGGTACTTCCCTTTACCTGCACTCATGCCTTTACGTATAACCGGATCAAGTCCGACATTTACAATAACACCGGCAGAGGTAAAGGTGGTTCCAAGATCATCGGTGGCAATGGCAGTGATCCTGTAGGTACCGGCCTGAAGGTCTTCCCACACAAAGGAATAGGTGTGGCGGTCATGTCCGGAAGTTTCATGGATCTTCAGGGAATCTGCAAAGAACTCAACTTTAACAATTTCAGCCGGATCATTGGTTCCCCCTAAACCGGTTGAATAGACCCTGATAACCAAATCGGTGCCTTCCTGGTAATAGGCGTTATTGTGAGGATAGGTTATAACACAGGAAGGAAGGGTAATTTCAGAATTAGCGTGTAAATAAAATACACCGCAAAACAGGATAGCTGGAAGAACAATACGCTGGAAGATTCTTTTTAACATAGAGGAGAAATATTCAGTGATTCCGCCAGAATTACTCGCACCCAAAAAAAGGCCTGCCTGCGACCCGCTCGTGATCCTGGCT